>CAMBEF010000065.1 GCA_945865495.1 uncultured Bacteroides sp.
TCTCGACCTCATCATTGATACGGCCTACTACCTGCGTTCCCCGTCCAAAATCCTGTGACTTAATCATCTTTTCAAGCAGAAGCTGCTGCACGCTTATTCTGCTCTCGTCCTTAATCTCCTTAGTATCAAGATAGAACTCTATCGCATCAGGACTTATTGAATACCACACCGTATTATTGCGTATCGAACTGTCTATCAGCTTCATTCTTGAGACCTTGTGCTTTCTGTCCACAGGGTCATAATATCCGAATTCAAATGGTTTTCCGTCATTTTTTATCTTATCAAATACATAGTCTGCAATATCCCTGCATTCTTCATCTGTCACATTAAGCACAAAATCCCTGCGTATGCATTGTCCTATGAACTCTACATACTCAGGGTACGTCACATCTTTTTCTTTAAAATTATTCTCTTCAATAAAAAAACGCAGGACCGCCATGACGATATAGCCCATGTCAAGATCTGCATACTGGCCCTGCCTGAAATTCTCAAAAGAAATCTCCGTAAGCTTAAAGAACGGATAATACTTCTTCAGGTTCAGCATTCTGACTCTGTGTTCATGCACGATATCGTTCTGTAAAACATTCGCCTGCGCCATATTATCCTCCATTCCATTAAAGGTCTACTCTTCCCTCAAGTGCTCTTAAGAGTGTCACTTCGTCAATATACTCAAGGTCACCGCCAACCGGAACGCCGCTTGCTATCCTGCTTACTTTAATCCCCGTAGGCTTGACAAGCTTGCTTATGTACATCGCCGTTGTCTCGCCTTCAAGACTTGAATTGGTAGCTATTATCACCTCATCAACATCACCTGCAAGCCTTGTTATGAGTTCCTTGAGCTTAATATCGTTAGGTCCTATGCCGAGCGCCGGTGAGATTGCGCCGTGCAGGACATGGTACACGCCATCATACTTTCCGGTCTTCTCATAAGCTGCCATATCCCTTGTCGATTCAACTACCATAATGACCTTATGGTTACGCTTTGTACTGCTGCACACCGGGCAAAGCTCCGAATCCGTAAGCGCATAGCACTCCGAGCAGTAACGGACATTGCTGCGCGCATTCACCATAGTCTGTGCAAGCTGCTCCACGCGCTCCTTAGGCATATTGATAATGTGAAACGCCAGGCGTTGTGCTGATTTAGCACCAACACCCGGCAGAGCGGAAAGTTCTTCTATTAACTTTGTTATCTGACTTCCGTATAAATCCATCGTTACACCGAATCCTTACCACTTTACTTTCATATGTCAGCGACTAGAATGGGAAGCCGCCGCCCATACCGCCAAGACCACCTGTTATCTTAGACATCTGTGACTGTGACTCCTCCTCCATCTTGCGGAGTGCCTCGTTAGTTGCTGCAACTATAAGATCCTGAAGCATCTCTATATCATCAGGGTCAACTACTTCTTCTGAAAGCTTAACACTTAAGACTTCCTTCTTACCGCTTACTGTAACTTCTACAGCTCCGCCGCCGGCTGATGCAGTGAACTCTTTGCTCTCAAGCTCCTTTGTAGTCTCCTCCATCTGTCTTTGCATTCTCTGTGCCTGCTTCATGAGGTTATTCATATTGCCCGGCATCATTCCGCCCGGATATCCGCCTCTCTTTGCCATTATATTAAATCCTCCTTGTCATCATCAATCTCAATATCCATTTTAACTAAATCTCTTATATCTGTAAACATATTCCTGAAATCCTGATCCTCTTTAAGCCTGGATGCCCTGATCTCAACCTCTTTGCCTGTTCGTGCGGCTATCGCAGCACGAATCTGTGCAAGCTGGTCAGGTCTGCTTATATATGAATATGTTGACGGACTGGATGTCATAATCTCTATCCCTGTGTTATTATCGTCAACCTTTACATTAGATGCACGCAGCATCTGTGCAAGGCAGCCATCATCTATATCCGTTACAATATTATTCCACTGTGCGGCTACCTGCCTGAGATCTTCGGGAAGTGCCTTTGGAAGAGGCTTATCATTATCAGGTGTACTGCCGCCTCCCGTACTCTGTCCCGCTGCGGCAGCGGTATTCGCCGCTGCATTAGGAGCATTCCCCGGGTTAACCGTAAAATTACCATTGTCGAGTCTTTGTTCAAGCTGCGTAATCCTGCTTATTATATCGCTGATATCACGGCTCTGCTCCATCGCCGGGTGTGTGAGCTTAATCAGCGCTATCTCTATCATAATCCTCTTCTGAGTCGAATACTTCACATCATTGGACAGCTCTGAGAATATCCTTATATAACGCATAAGCGTATCATCATCAATAAGTCCGCTCTCTTCCTTAAGAAGTGCCAGATTGTCACTCGACATATCTATTACATCCTGTGCATCCTCTGATGTCTTAATAAGCAGAAGATTACGCAGGTACCACACAAAATCTACAACAAACTGTCCCAGATCCCTTCCCTGCATGATAAGATCCTCAAGCAATCTTATACAGCCCGTGGTATCAGCCGCAAGAACCATTCTTAAGAGCCTTGAAAAGACTTCCGTATCAACTGCGCCAAGCACCTCAAGTACATTATCATACTTAAGATCCTGTCCCAGATAGAATGCCAGACACTGATCCAGCAGGCTGAGTGCATCTCTGAGTGAGCCGTCAGCCGCCTTGGCTATATATCTGAGTGCCTTATCTTCGACATTGATATTCTCAGCCTTCATAAGCTCTTCAAGCCTTGCCGTTATCGTCTCTATTGATATTCTCTTAAAATCATATCTCTGGCACCTTGAAAGGATTGTAATAGGAATCTTATGTGTCTCAGTAGTAGCCAGAATAAATATTACATATGAAGGTGGTTCCTCAAGCGTCTTAAGAAGCGCATTAAATGCACCTATAGACAGCATATGCACCTCATCGATGATATACACCTTATATCTGCCTTCAGTAGGTGAATACTGAACCTCTTCACGTATCTTACGTATATCCTCGACACCGTTATTGGAAGCGGCATCTATCTCTATCACATTCATGGAGCTTCCTGCGGCTATAGACTTACACATTGCACACTCTCCGCATGGTCTTCCGTCAACAGGATGTTCGCAGTTGACTGCCTTTGCAAATATCTTCGCAACTGTAGTCTTACCGGTTCCCCTAGTTCCGCAGAACAGATATGCATGTCCGATTCTGTCAGCCTTTATCTGGTTGCGAAGCGTAGTAACTATTGCGTCCTGACCTTTGACATCATCAAAATCCGCCGGTCTCCATTTTCTATATAAAGCTGTATATGACATTACAAACTAATCCCCATTCCTGCCCGTCTATCCGGGCATCCCATATCTGTGTACAGGCATCAGTCAAATGTACCGAAGCTTATTCCAAGCAGCTTTGCCTCCCTTACCATTGATGACTGAGGGTCAACAAACTTTAATTTACCTGCTACGTCCTTAAGAGGTACATTGACAATATCACCATTATTGATTCCTACCATATATCCGTACCTGCGGTTAATGATAAGGTCTGCTGCAGCCGCACCGAACCTTGATGAAAGCACTCTGTCATAAGGACATGGGCTTCCGCCTCTCTGCATGTGGCCCGGAATCGTCACACGTACTTCCTGTCCTGTACGCTCCTGTATCTTATGTCCAATCTCATATGATACTGACGGAAATGCCGGTGCCTTACGCTTCTCCTTAAGTTCCTTCTTGGATAAGGCTGCATCCTCCTTAGAGATTGCACCCTCCGCAACTGCTATGATTGAAAAACGCTTTCCTGAGTTATTACGCTTCTCAACCGCCTCAACGACCGCATCTATATCATACGGAATCTCAGGTATAAGTATGATATCGGCACCACTTGCGACTCCGGCATAGAGTGTAAGCCAGCCTACCTTATGTCCCATTATCTCCACGATAAATACTCTTCCGTGTGAATATGCAGTCGTATGGATATTATCTATAACTCCTGCTGCCACTTCCACTGCACTCTGGAACCCAAAAGTCTCCTCCGTACCCCACAGATCATTATCTATAGTCTTAGGAAGCGAAACAATATTAAGTCCTTCCTCGCTCAGAAGATTGGCTGTCTTCTGTGAGCCGTTGCCGCCAAGAATAACAAGACATTCAAGTCCAAGCTTCTTATATGTCTTCTTCATAAGTTCAACCTTATTGTTGCCGTCACTGTCAGGTTCATTCATAAGCTTGAACGGCTGCCTTGATGTACCAAGAATAGTTCCGCCCTCTGTCAGAATTCCCGAGAAGTCTTCAGGTCTCATAACTCTGTAGTCGCCGTACATAAGCCCCTTATAGCCATCCTCGAATCCAATAATCTGAAAATCTTTACCCGAACCATACAAAGACTTAGCCACACCTCTCATTGTTGCATTAAGGCACTGGCAGTCACCGCCGCTTGTAAGCATACCAATCTTTCTCATGTCATTCTCCATTTCTGCCCGTTTGCAGGAGCACCAATAGCAATGGTAAATATTTTACATACATATCTGATTTTACACCATTACTTCAATTCTGTCATTGAAAAATTTAAGCCGAAGCCACTGAACTTGTCAATGTCTCCGGCACGATTTACGAAAGTTTCTGATATATATTATATACATTTTACAAATTAAAATCCACGCACTTTGCTTTGTACAACAAAAAACAGACGTTACCGGACCAGTTAGCTCGGCTCAGGTTTGCTTCCGGCACACAGAAGGTTTCACTTAATGCTGCTACGTTCCCGTCCTGACATGGTTCATGAATTCCTGTTGCGAAAGGCCCAAGCGTCAACACCACTTCTTCCGGGCAGCTCCATCCGTTGCTGTCCGAGGCAAAGTATAACTCCTGCTATAGCGGATTGCAGGTACAGGGAACCGCTGACTCCCCAGCCGCGTGGATAATAAATTATAACAATAAAATACCAATATGTCAATTATGCAATTCCTACCACATGAATGTTGGCTGCCGCACCAACCTGTGTTGACAGGTCAATCGTTCTCCCTGCCAGTTCTATTACCGGCTTGCTTATGCTCTGCTTGTTAATTCCTTTCAGCTTGGCAGTATAGCCGTTAGACAGAGTAACTTTGCTTCCTACATATGTGCCCAGAATATTCATCAGGAAATCTTCAAGCATTGCCATATCAAACTTTCCGTAAAGTTCCTGCACCATAATCGAAGCAATCTTAAACGGACATATCTTGTCCCTGTATGCTCTCTTTGCCGTCATAGCTTCATATGAATCTGCTATTGCAATCATTCTTCCGTATTCACTGATTCTGTTAAAATTATATCCCATAGGATATCCCGAGCCATCGCATCTCTCATGGTGGTCAAGTATAGCCCTCTTTATTGATTCAGGAATCTCAGTGTTCTTAATCATCATATAACCGTTTATTGAATGCTTCTTAACCTGTGCAAATTCCGACTCCGTAAGAGGTCTTGCCGCATCGAGTATACCAAGTGGAAGCTTAAGCTTACCTATATCATGTATAAATCCGGCAAGCGTAACCTCCTTAACGGCTTCCGGAGGCATCTTTATCCACATTGCGAATTCAAAACATATAAGCGCCACATTGGATGAATGTGCAAATACAGTATCCGAATAGTCATGAAGCTGCGTTATAAGATCTACATAATCAAATACCTGCGGTGCTTCACGGATAATCTTTATTACCGCATCTACAACCGGCTTTATTCCTTCTTCTGTCTGGAATACAACCATATTACGTGCTGCAATCATGTCTTCCGCTATATAAGAAAGTGCATCGTCAACATCATCTTTCTCAGACTCATCTGCTTTTACCTTAATTACACGTATTCTGTTAGCCTTAAGCAAATCTATAAGTTTCTTATCAACCACCTGATTTTCAGATGCAATCACGGCACCAAACGGCGTGCTTACATCCTCAGCAATAATCATTCCCTCTGCAAGTTCATCCAGCTCTATCTTCTTTATCATACGCTTCTCCATTCATTACCAGCCGAAGTAATTATTAATCCCCTGCACAAGCCCGTCTCCAAGTACTGCCAGAGTAGCGTCATCATGCTTAGAAGATGCATTACCAAGTTCTATGTCCACTGAAGGTATTGTGCTGTATGCGGTCTGTGTAAGATCTACCTGCACACTGCCACCTCCGTTAATCTTTGCGCCCTTTGCCCTGAGTGCGCTGATAAGGTTGCTTCCAAGCACGTCATGTTCTTCCCATATCTGTGCAACCGGATCCATCGTCTTAACTGCATCCGGCACCGCAATATAAAAGCAGCCCTTATCATAATCAAGTCCATCACCATCCCAGTGAAGTGATATATGACAATCTGCAACATTGTTACATATAACTGTTCTGGCAACATTATCAAGCTGCACGTCTTCACTGTCTCTTAGCATAAGCACATCATATCCCTCTGCAAGAAGCTTCTGCTTAAGTATCTGCGCCATATTGAGTGTGACCGTGCTCTCGGCAGTCCCGTCTGCAAATGTCATTCCGCCCGACACAGCCACAGCTTCAATAGCTCCTGCTGCTGTTGTACCTCCCGTAGTCTTGGGCGAACCATCCGGATGACACCACGTCTTAACTGATGAGCCGCCATTCGTTCCGTGTCCGGCATTAACCCCTACTATTATATCCTTACGGTTGGCAGCCGCCTTATACATGACTGCATATCCTGAATTAATCGCAGAATTGCCCGAATACTGCCATGTTCTGTCGAGATATATCTTCTGACCGTTCTCATATACCCTTCGTCCGTTAATCACAGCAGGCTCTGTCTTATTCTGTGCCGGCTGTTCTGCAGATGCCCGTACCGCAGCAGCCGTACCTGTCTGTACCAAAGCAGCCGTATCTGTCTCAACCGTACTGTGTTCACCTGAATAAGCCGGGTTATTATCAGCCGATGATGCACCGCACGCACTTACACTAAGAAGCAGCATTCCGGCACATACAGCCGCCGCGCATCCGGCTATCATGCGCTTATCCGTAAAAAATCCCATTACATCATTATCCTTTCTTACTGTTCCACCTTCTCACCAATCTTATATTAAATCTGAGTACTTTCTTAAAAAAAGCCACCGTAACACTCACAGGTCTTCTTAGCGGCCTCATCCACAGCCATATCATACATACCGCACGATATATAAATGAATCGGTACTTATGCTTCTTCCGTTACGTTCAAGTACCGTCATGACACCTATAATCTGTTCTGCCTTAAGCGGTCCCTCAACAGCGGTCTGATTATCTCCGACAAAATAGAAACCATCTGCATCACGCCTGAATATACGATGAATCACAAGCATTCCGCTGCTGCGTCTGTAAAGAGCCACATCTCCTCTCTTCAGCCTGTCCGCTTCTATACTCTCAATTATTACTGAATCCCTTCCCGGCACAATAAGCGGGTACATGCTGTATCCCTGTGGCTTTATACGGACTGCCTTACCCATGCCAAGCAATCCTTCTATACTCTGAATATTACTGTCATCCAAATTCTGTCTCCTGTCTTATTCGTATACATATATAACGTAAAAACGGACACGATATAACATATTATACCCTGTCCGCTTTGTAATGTGAAGTTAATTATTAAAATACCGGTCATTATAACACCGGTTGTATCTCAGTTAGTTCTTCTCAGGCATTCCATCAGGACATCCCTTATAATCTCTTCTGAAATATGAACCGCTGCTCTGTCTTCCGTCTGTTGCCGAACATGCCTGGCATGTATCTACTCCCGGGTTAGCCTGCTTTCTTCCGTATCTGCAGACTGTCTCGTTATTATCATCTCCACTGGCTGCATATACACCTTCAGCCTTCTCATCAAGGTTCTCTACTACAGGTCTGCTATATTCTTTCATGATTATTCCTCCACTCTGCACACTCTGTTGCGAAAATTTATTTAATAATTATAGATATATTATTATCAATTTGTCAATAGTATGTTATCTTATTATAATGATATTGAAAGGAGGCCGGATTCATGCCTGATTTATCTGATTACAAGCCATCTGACAGATATATGCTGCGAAGTCTTCACGGCACATACTACCTTATTCCCACCGGTCAGGATATAGCCATGCACCGCAATGCAATAAAGCTTAACGATACCGGCCTTATTATATGGAATGCCATTATTAACGGCGTTTCGATGGACAAAATTCCTTCCGTAATAAGGCATAGGCTTACTGCGGACGGCATTGATATGTCATCTGTTTCTGATGCAGAGCTGTCTGATGATGCATACACATTTATCCACTCGCTTATACGTCAGAATGCGCTCATGACGGCAGAGTATAATGACAGCCGGCTGCATTCCGGTAACACCGGCAGTCTGTCTTTTGATGCCTGTTATAAGATTGGCGGACTCACGATAGGCTTTAACGGCTGCACAGACTGCCTTGATATATCTCTCGAGGATTTCAGAATTGACAGATCCAATGGTACAGGCTCCGGTAATAATAACGATAATAATGGCTGTACTGTTGACCAGCTGTGGCGGCTTCGCCCACTTATTGATATGCCGGAATTTGACGGACATATGATTATTCATACTGTACAGCTTGAGCTGTTTGAGTCCGGCGGATGGTATGTCATGACATTTCCGTGTAACAGGCATCTTCTTATGTGCCGCGTTACTACCGACGGAACTGTTGCAGAGTTTTTTTATGACCACCGCGACATGCCTGAAGCCCGCACAGAACTTTTCTACGGACTGCGCAATGTATTCCTTGTAGCCGCGCAGCAGCATGGTATGTTTGCGCTTCATTCCGCTTCCATAAAGTACAACGGATATGCACTGCTTTTCTGTGGACAGTCAGGCACAGGGAAGTCAACACATACTGCGTTCTGGCATGAGCTTTTTGGGACACCTTATCTTAACGGTGATCTTAATCTTACCGGAATTGAAGACGGCGTGGCGTATGTATATGGCATTCCGTGGTGCGGAACATCGGGAATATATACGACAGACCAGGTTCCTGTCGGTGCAATAACACTTCTCAGGCAGGCTTCTGACAACCATGTAAGCATACCTTCGCCTGACAGTGCACAGCTTCTTGTGGCACAGCGCATGATATCCCCTACATGGTGCATACCGCTTGCAGACATGAATCTTGATTATGCCGGCAGACTTCAGGACTGCTGCCATATACTTAAGCTCTCATGTACGGCCTCACCCGATGCCGCATGCGTAATGAAAGCATACATTGATAATGTAAGGATAGGAGGCATCACAGCAGATGCTTAAGCACTTTAAAGAACGCATACATTTTTACATCGGGCGTATACGTGACGGGCGCCTTCGTGAATTCATTGCACAGACTGCATGGCTGTACTCCTATGTAAAAAGATACAAATGGCAGATTGCAGCCTATACGCTTATCGGGCTTACCGGAACTGCCACTTCACTTATAAGCAGTATTATATCCAAGGACATGGTTGATATAATCACCGGGCATCAGACCGGCGCTCTTGTTAAGACATTCTGTCTTTTTATAGGATTTTCAATAGGCAATATTATTGTTGCGCAGCTTTCAAGCTACATCTCCAATATGATTTCCTTAAGAGTAGATACTGATATCAAAGCAGATATATTTGATAAGATGCTTGTCACTGACTGGGAGGAACTTTCCAATTACCATACCGGCGACCTTATGACAAGATGGAGTTCTGATGCATCAACTATATCCAACGGTGTCCTTAACTGGGTTCCCAATCTGGTTATATACACGGTTAAGTTTGTAAGTTCATTTGCAGTTGTAATATATTACGATTCGACATTTGCACTTGTTGCCATGCTCGGAATTCCCGTAAGCATAGTAATGTCACGTTCAATGCTTAAGCGTATACAGGACAATAACCGCAATGCCGCACAGATTAATGCCCGCATGGCAGGATTTAACCAGGAGACATTTTCCAATATGCAGACAATAAAGGCTTTTGATCTGCTCAAAGTATATTCAATGCGCCTCAGGCAGTACCAGTGCGAATACCGCGATATGAAGACAGCATACTTAAGGCTTGGAATGCTCACGGGAATCATTATGTCACTTGTAGGGATTGTTGTATCCTACAGCTGTTATGCCCTCGGAATATACCGCGTATGGAGCGGAGCCATATCGTACGGCACAATGACCCTGTTCCTGTCACTTGCCAATTCTCTCACCGGCACCATTAATAACCTTATATCGCTTGTCCCGACAGCAATATCAATTACAACATCCGCCGGACGCCTTATGGATATACTCGGCATGCCTAAGGAAGACTATTCCGGAAGAGAAGAGGCCGCACATTTCTATGAAAACCACAGGAGTGAGGGCCTTTCTGTTGTACTTAAGGATATAAGTTACACATATCACAACGGACGCTGCGTATTTGATAATGCCTGCTTTGAGGCACACCCTCATCAGATAGCTGCAATCGTCGGCCCGTCAGGTGAAGGCAAGACAACGCTGCTGCGTATAATTCTCGCACTTCTCAAGCCGCAGTCCGGCAGCATGTGTCTACAGTCAGGCAACGACAGCCTTGCGATAACGCCTTCCGTACGTCAGCTTTTTTCATATGTGCCTCAGGGCAACACTATGTTCTCCGGGACAATAGCCGAGAATATGCGTGCAGTTAAGCCTGATGCAGCAGATGACGAGATTGAAGAAGCCCTTAAGATGGCGTGCGCATGGGATTTTGTAAATGCATGCGAGGACGGAATTAACAGCCGCATCGGTGAACGCGGGTTAGGTTTTTCAGAAGGCCAGGCACAGCGCCTTTCCATTGCCCGCGCACTTATCAGACGTTCTCCTATACTGCTTCTTGACGAAGCGACATCTGCGCTTGATGAAGATACGGAAAATAACATTCTCACCAACATAATGCAGGATTCATATCCGCGCACCTGCATAGTTACAACCCACCGCCCTAACGTACTCCGTATATGCAATTGTGTATACAGGATATCTGGCAGGAAGTGTATGCGGCAGTAAATGCCAAAACTTCAATCTGCTCCACCCGACAAAAAAGGCATATGTCTCATCCGTACGCTGTATGTACGATATGTGGCATATGCCTGTTCTATCATCTATTCCATTATATACTTAATATATAACTAATACCTGTTTTGGATGCCTGCAATTACCATGCACGGTCTGTAGGGCTCTTGCCTTCCTGTTCCCAGCCCGGCTTACGAAATCCGTTATCGTTGTCGTATGATCCCCACTGCAGCTCTTCAAGTCCACAATAGCCCTGTCTGTAACAGTTACATCCGAGACATCCGAATGTGCCCTTAACTGAACCGTCTGATGATGTATAGTTCATATTCTGAT
>CAMBEF010000066.1 GCA_945865495.1 uncultured Bacteroides sp.
TATCATATTACGGACATCTTCATCTGATGGGCGCTGTGGTATTGTACCATTCTGAAGATATTCCGACACCTCCCTGAATATCCATGGATTACCTCTTGCAGCTCTTCCTATCATTACGGCATCACATCCGGTCTCATCAAGCATAGCTTTGGCTGACAGCGCATCTGTTACATCGCCGTTACCGATAACAGGAATATGCACTCTTTGCTTCACCTGTCTTATAATGTCCCAGTCTGCCTTACCGGTATAATACTGCTCTCTTGTTCTTCCGTGCACAGCAACGCATGCCCCTCCGGATTCTTCGATTATGTGGGCAATCTCAGGTGCATTTATCATATCATCATTGAAGCCCTTGCGTATCTTCACGGTTACCGGCTTCTTCACGGCTTTTGCCATTGCACTTACTATCTGACCGACAAGCAGCGGATTCTTCATAAGTGCGGAGCCCTCTCCGTTATTAACCACCTTAGGTACCGGACAGCCCATATTGACATCTATCGTATCAAACGGCAGCTCCTCTATTCTCTTAGCCATATCAGCCATAATCTGTGGATCAGATCCAAATAACTGGACAGCCACCGGTTTCTCCTCAGGTCTTACCTTAAGAAGTTCATCTGTATTCCTGTTATTATACATTATTGCCTTGGCACTTACCATCTCGGAATAGAGCATTCCACAGCCCTGTTCCTTGCATAACAGTCTGAATGGCAGGTCGGTTACGCCTGCCATCGGTGCCAGAATCACATTATTCTTAATCTCAACATTACCTATAAACATCAGTTTCCACCGTTCATTAAGTCAGGACTCAATTATTGCCAAGTGCCCTGAATCCCGGAATAATCTCGTCATACTTCTGCTTAATCATGAGATAAAGACCGACTGTATTAGCCTTCTCTTTCTCATAATTCTTTATAATCGTATCGTAATTACGCATAAGGCAGTCTACAGCCTTCTTGCTTATCTTGCCGTTATCCGCATCACTTCTTAATATATCTTTTATCTTGTCGGCATCAAAGCTTTCCTTATAGCTCCTCTTGCCATAGAGTGCGCTTAATATATCTGCCACAGCTACTATCTGCTGTGGAAATGTCAGATCTTTCTCTGTAAGTCCTGCCGGATATCCCGATCCGTCAAGCTTCTCATGATGCCTTGCCGCAATATCTCTTATGTCATCATCCACTATGCCGTCAAGAATCTCTCTTGTTATTGTAACATGGGAACGCATAATCTCCATGTCGGCATCGCTAAGTCTTCCCGGTGACTCAAGTATCTCAACCGGAATCGCAAGCTTGCCAAGGTCATGAAGCAATGCGCCATAATACAGATTCTTAAGGTCAACGCTTGACAGTCGCATAAGGCGTCCGAGCTGTTGTGCAAAATTGACCGTTGACATTGTATGTATTACGGTAAATTCGCTTCGGAAATCGATTGTATATACAAGCATATCAAGATATGCCCTTCTCTCACGCTCGTTAAGTTCAAACTTGTCCAGCAGTTCGTTAATCTCATCCTTATAGCTTCCGTCAGACAGATGCCTGAGTATTCCGTACTGTGCATCAGCCTTGAAGAACAATTCAAGCGCAGCTCTTGAAAATCTGACATCCATATTATTAATAAAATATGACTTGTCCATCATCCCGCTCTTCTGCTGCATATACGTATCCATCTGATCAGCGAGTGCAAGACATTCTATTATATGTTCATGCTTTGACTCAACCGCTTTCAGCTTCTTATAATCCAGATGGTGATACAGCACGATATCCGCAAGATTGCCAAGAGGCGTAAAATACTTAAGAAAAAGATATCCGTAAACAGAATGTTCCCATACCACAATATTCTCGAAATCAGCTACATTCTTAATATTCTCCTCGCGGTACATTCCTATATCATGAAGCATTGCAACCATTGTATAGTTGACTATCTCAGCATGTGTATATACTCTTTCATACTCCAGCATCTTTGAAACTATATATCCTACTACTTCGCCGTGATTAACTATATTGCGGTTAACCATGGAAAGTGTTCTTCGTATGATTTCATATATGCCCTTGCATGTGGAAATTCCCATTCCCTTATCTACCCCGTTCCTGTAGCCTTCTACACATGGCATTATATCCCATAACAGCATAAGGTATCAATAGTAAAATATACACAACCGTATATTGGCATTTGGCTTCCCACATAAAATGGAACAGAAATCCCCCCACAAATATGAGTGCATATATAAGTTCCTGTATGTCTGACTTTTTAAAATTAAGTATGAAATATGCCAATGCACCACCGAGTATGACGCTCTGCATTATATTCATAAATTTTATAAGCAGGCTGTTAACCGAGGTACCGTCCGTATATATAGCTTCCATCGATGGCATTACTTTATGATTGGCAGTCTGCATGTCCCCGATAAACGTAAAACATTCAAATGTAGGATTATTCCACTGCGATGCTGTCTTTTTCGCAAAGAACTTAACTGTATATGCAGGATTTTTTAACATATAAGGAATTCTCTGCCCGAGATATTCCCTGCACTGCTGTGACTCTGCCACCGTATCTCCGTTATTATCCGCATATACCCTGTCGTTATATCCGTTATACCAGCCTTCTGCCCTGCCCGGGCTTTCCTGAAGTCCCATTGCAACCCATGCAAGATGCGGTACTCCGTCACTTACAGCATCACCCGATATTGCAGTATATGCAGCTGATGTAAGCGGACTTACCATCATATTAAGCGCTGCCATGAGCACTGCTGCTGCGAGCATCTTCTTACTTCTTGTCTTAAACAGTTCAATCAGCTCCGTAATGAGGAGTGCTGCAAACACAATCATATAATTGGATTTAAATACACACGCAAGCGCCATCATGACCGCTGCCAGCACGCCATGTCTCATAAGTCCGCCTCTGACAAACCTCACAAGCATATAGCACGCCGCCATGGCACATGCCATTCCGAGCATCGTCCCATAAACAAACATTACATATATCGAAAACGGCAGGAACAGACACATAACAATAATGCTTACCGCTGCAATATCTTCGCCGGATACTTCCTTTACAAGCCTGTATATGCAGTAATATGCAGTAAAAAGTGCAGCAAGATTGATTAGCTGAAGTGCAATATAATTGTCCGTTCCAATAAAATTAAACA
The DNA here is from genome assembly GCA_945865495.1 of uncultured Bacteroides sp. GTDB lineage: Bacteria > Bacillota > Clostridia > Lachnospirales > Lachnospiraceae > Bacteroides_F. Next base: position 3,146 of record CAMBEF010000066.1, read on the forward strand.
GCGCCCATATAAATACAACCATTCCATTCTGGTTAGGATACTTCTGCATATACCGAATCGTTGTCTGTGTAAAATCTTCCGACAGGTCATTGCGTATTATCCGCCTTGCAACCGCACATATCATTCCCGAATCCGAACCGGGTGCCAGCTGCGTTCCGACTATAAGTGCAAACAGAAAAATTCCAAGCAGTACACATGCCACAGCTGCGGCTTTTCCAAATGCCGGCCTCTTCTTAAGCCTGACAATCAAAAATGTAATTCCGGTAACGGCAAGTACTGCTGCAAGCTGCACGACAAAGTTGTCTGCCCTGTATGTTGTGTGCTCGCTCTGCGATATGAAGGATGTGCCAGACAATGCCATTGCGAACAGTACACCCGTAATTGCAATCATAAGCACTCCGACAGTATACCTGTATATTTTATCGAGAACCATACCACATTTCATTTCTTTATTAAATTCCATTTTCAAATTCATCCAACAGTTCCTCAAATACATCCAATGCGGCCTCGACCGGATCCGGTGTTGCCATATCTATGCCACACAGCTTAAGCAGTTCAATCGGATGCATAGAGCTGCCGCCCGAAAGGAATCTGAAATATCCCTCACGCGCACTGCCATCCCCCTTCTTATAACCGTCAATAAGTGACTGGGCTATAGCAATTGCCGCCGAAAAGCCGGTTGCATACTGATATACATAAAAAGGCGTATAAAAATGCGGTATTCTTGCCCATTCATACTCAATCTGTTTATCGAGCACCATCGCTCTTCCGAAATACTTTTCATTAAGCTTCCGGTATATATTGCAAATGTCCTGCGCCCCAAGTGCTTCTCCATTCCGTAGTGCCTCATGCGTCTGCATTTCAAATTCAGCAAACATCGTCTGTCTGAACAAAGTTCCCTTGAACTGCTCAAGAAAATGATTAAGCAGATACTTTCTTTCCCTATTGTCCGTACACTTCTCAAGAAGACTTCTCATAAGCAGTACTTCATTACATGTAGAGGCCACTTCTGCAACAAATATCCTGTATCCTGCATATACATGCGGCTGCTTCTTATTAGAATGATATGTATGTATTGCATGCCCCATCTCATGTGCCAGCGTGAATACATCATCAAGTCTGTCCGAATAATTAAGGCTTACGTAAGGATGTGTCCCATACTCTCCCCATGAATACGCACCGCTGCGCTTGCCCTGATTCTCCCTTACATCAATCCATCCACCGTCAAAGCCTTCACGGAGTATCCTGCCGTAATGCTCTCCGAGCGGTCTCATTCCTTCAAGCACCATCTCCTTGGCTTCATCATAGTCCACCTTCATACTGTAATCCGGAACCATAGGTGCATAGACATCATACATATGAAGCTCATCAACTCCGAGTGCCCGCTTACGCAGCCTTACATATCTGTGCATAAGCTCCATCCGCCTGTTCACTGTATCTATGAGATTTGTGTATACATTAACCGGTATATTATTCTGTGAAAGATACATCTCAAGAGATGAACCGTAATTACGCACTCCCGCATAGAATCCCGCCTGCTTAAGATTGGCTGTATATGATGCCGCAAGCATATTAATATGCCCGGCATATTCCCTGTACAGACTCTCAAAAGCGTCTTTTCTTACACGCCTGTCGCTGCTCTCCATAAATCTCCCATATACGCCCTGGGTAAGAGACACGCTTTCTCCGTTCTCGTCCGTGATATCTGCAAACTTAATATCCGAATTGTTGAACTGGGAAAATATATCCTTAGGCGCACTCTGCATAACCGATGCCTGTGCAAGGATCTGTTCTTTGTCTGCTGAGAGTGTATGCGGCTTCTCCAGAAGGATGTCCTCTATCATATGCGTATAATGCCCTAACTTTCCGTTCATCCAGTCACGCAGTACATCCTCATCAATCGCCAGTATCTCCGGCTCGATAAATGAATATTCAGAAGCAAACTTAACTACGAGTGATTGCGCTTTCTGTGCCATTCCCTGACTTGCAGCATCTGACATATCTTCATAAAGCCGCATATATGCATATACATATATCTTCTCTGCTTTCTCATCAAGTTCATCATATATCTTTATTGCGTCAAGGAGCGTCTGCGCTGAATCAGCGAGACGCCCTCTGTATTGAAGTCCTTTATTTAATTCATCCGCAAAGCAGTCATAATCAGACTGCCATGCAGCATCGTCAGCGTATATATCCTCAATTCTCCACTTGTCTGACTGAGCGACATCACATCTTAACATACTACTCTCCTTATATACTACGAATCAAGTCCCGGACCATACACCGTAGCTGTCATTGCAAGTGCGCCGTGTCCTATATGGCATGCAACACTGAGTGACAGCGGATCCATATGGAAATCATATTCAGGAAATGCTTCCCTTATCTCTTTTTCCCACACGGCTGCCTCTTCTGGATTACCTGTATATGCTGCACCAATATGAATTCTCTTATTGCCTGCCGCATCTGCAAATCTTGTCTCGAGGTCATGCTTAATTGCATTAATCATCGTCTTCTTGGCAGCCTGCTTGCCGCGGCACTTTGCAAATGCGTCAAGCTTCTCACCCTGTATCTGCAGTACCGGATTAAGCTTAAGTATTGTACCGATTGCAGCCGCTGCAGGTGTTATTCTTCCACCCTTCTTAAGATACTTAAGTGTATCAAGTGTTATATAAATACTCGACTCCATCTTAGACTCTTCAAGCAGCTGCTTAATCTCCGCCGCACTGCGTCCCTGTGCCACATACTGCTTCGCATCAAGAACCGACTGTCTCATCGTAACAGATATTCTCTGGTTATTGACAACCTGTATTCTTCCATCGTAATCCTCTGCAAGCATTGTTGCTGTCTGGCAGAAGCTGCTGAGGCCGCTCGACATAGGTATAAATACAATCTCATCATACTCCTTAAGGAGTTTCTCCCAGGCATCAATGCATTCTCCCGGAGACGGCATTGATGTTGATATCTCTGCATCCTCAACCAGATGCTTATAGAATTCCTCCTGTGTAAGATTTATATCTTCAAGATACATCTGCCCATTAATAAAAAACGGCATCGGTATTACACTAACCCCAAGTTCCTTTGCTTCCATCTGCGTAATTCCGCTATTGCTGTCTGTAAGTACTGCTACCCTGCCCATTTACATACGCTCCTCTACAAATAATAATTAATTATACATTCAAATATAGCAAATAGCAATGTTGTAATGAATACCCTGTTTCGTGGCATTACAGTTTACATATTTCAATATTTTATACCTAAAGATACATACTGAGAAAATACACACAATTCATTAGTTGATTAAACATTCGATATCCTATAAAATAATACATAAGTTTTGTTATCAAAACACAACTATTTTCAATTATGAGAGGAGAATAAGAATCATGGGATTTCTTACAGGTAAGACAGCCATTATCACAGGTGGAGGACGCGCCGTATTAAGTGACGGAAGCTGCGGTTCTATCGGATATGGTATTGCAACTGCTTATGCAAAGGAAGAGGCTAATCTCGTTATAACAGGCCGTAATGTTCAGAAGCTTGAGGATGCTAAGGAAGAGCTTGAGCGTCTTTACGGCATCAGGGTTCTTCCTGTTCAGGCTGATGTAAGTGCCGGTGCCAACAATGAGGATGCCGTTCAGAATGTAGTTAAGCAGGCTATTGACACATTTGGAAGAATTGATGTACTTATAAATAATGCACAGGCCTCCGCTTCAGGTGTAACTCTTGCAGACCACACAACAGAGCAGTTCGACCTTGCCGTATATTCAGGTCTCTATGCTGCATTCTACTACATGAAGGCATGTTATCCATATCTTAAGGAGACTAAGGGGTCAGTAATTAACTTTGCGTCGGGTGCCGGACTTTTCGGTAACTTCGGACAGTGCGCATATGCTGCTGCAAAGGAAGGTATCCGTGGGCTTACAAGAGTTGCAGCTACAGAATGGGGCCCTGACGGAATCAACGTCAATATCGTATGCCCTCTTGCATGGACAGCCCAGCTTGAGAAGTTCCAGCATGCTTATCCTGATGCATTCAAGGCTAATGTTAAGATGCCGCCTGCCGGACACTACGGCAACGTAGAGACTGAGATAGGACGTGCCTGCGTACAGCTTGCATCTCCTGACTTCAAGTATATGAGCGGTGAGACAATAACACTTGAGGGTGGAATGGGACTTCGTCCTTAAGATTCGGAGATTCCGCATAATCACATAATTTACGGAGATTGGTCTACCATATGTCTGATAATATTTTTACAATAAAAGCATACAACAGCTTAACCACGGATGTTCTTGAATGTATTGAGAGCCTTAATTCCTGCATGCCTGAATATGAGCTTTATTATGAAGAGGAGGTTCAGGCTGATGCTGACGTTTTCTTTGCTGCATGGTATGGCAGCCGTTTAATAGGCTTTTTTTCATTCATCTATGTTCCGGGATGTGATGAGGCTGAGATTACTGCACTTGTAGCTCCTGATATGCGTGGCAGGGGTGTATTTGGCTTACTGCTTAATGAAGCACGACGTTCAGCCGCAATTCTTAACATAAGACATTTTTATTACGCGCCTGTTCACATATCAGACAATACACCGGCTACATCGTCCAATCCTTCACCTGCATACTCACATTCTGAGTATCTTCTGAAGCTTGACTGTAATAATTATCCGGCAGGTACTTCCGATAATGCCTCCGGTTCTGCTTTATATTGCGGACTTCCGGGGTCTTTGCAGGAACAGCTTGCGGCTGCCAATCTTTTTTTCCATGAAGATGAAGAAGACGAATCGACATTCTGCTGCATAACTGATTCCGAAGATAATATACTGTCATCATGCTATCTTGATGATGAGAACTCCTACATATGCATCTGGGGTGTTGAGACAGACTCACATCACCGCCGTAAGGGGCTTGCATCGCTTCTTATGCAGTGTATCATAGATCATGCATTAACAGCTTCCAATGATAACAATATTCCGGCGCCTGTATTCATGCTTCAGGTATCGGGAAGGAACACAGCCGCCCTGAATCTGTATAAAAAATACGGCTTTCTTACAGAAAGCCGTATTGATTATTATTCGCTCCATTCATAATTACGCAGATGCCCATGAAGTCTCATATCCGCAAAATCATGCTGTCTTAAGGCTTCATACAGAACTATTGCAACCGAATTGGACAGATTCAATGAACGTATGTCACCTATCATAGGTATTCTTATCGCGGTATCCGGATGCTGCACAAGTATATCTTCCGGTATTCCTGCACTTTCCTTACCAAACATAATATAGCAGTCATCTTCATATTGCACATCGCAATAGGTATGTGGTGCCTTCGTTGTTGCCATATATATCTTGGCTCCGGGATTCTTCTCAAGAAAATCCTCATAGTTATCATACACTGTTACATCGAGCTTGTCCCAGTAGTCAAGCCCCGCTCTCTTTACCATCTTTTCATTGATATGAAATCCAAGCGGTTCTATAAGATGCAGCCTTGCTCCTGCTGCCACACATGTACGTCCGATATTACCGGTATTGGCAGGCATCTCCGGTTCATGCAGTACTATATTTATCATTCTTCCTCACCTTTTATCGCAATATCAACTTCAACGAATGTCTCTCCGTCTGAGAGCAGAGGCACACATACATCCTTTGTGTATCCCATGTTCATACTAAAAGACCCATGGCAGAATGTAGGCGGCGTAATATCCACAACAATTCCCTTTGTAGAAAGAATTGTTGCGGCATTACCCATAATCATGTTGGTAAGCTCACTTATAGCACTGACTGCCATCTCATTCATCTCAGTAATATCCATCATTGCCATCCGGCTTACAACTGTCAATGCATTTTTCTCATTAAAAAGCAGCATTACCTGACCGCGCAGCTCTCCCGTAAGCCCGATCATGACCATTACCGTATCTGCCTGAAATTTGCCACCTTTAATATATGGTTTTCCTACTTTCAGCTCACATTGACATACATCCCTTATGACACTCGATGACGCCATAAGAAATGGGTTAATAAGGTCTACATTAAAATCCGCCATAGTATCTCCCTCCACGAATACAGATACCTCATCAACCTTATCATTCGGCCTGAAGTTTATTAATAAATCTCTGTAATCGCTCTAATCCCTTTTTCAAATCAGTAAGTGAATATGCATAAGATATTCTCAGGAAGCCTTCTCCACAGTCACCAAATGCCGTTCCCGGAACTACCGCAAGCTTCTCCTCACGAAGCAGCCTGTTAGCAAATTCATCTGATGAAAGTCCGAACTTCTTAATTGATGGGAATACATAAAATGCTCCAAACGGTTCAAAACATTCAAGCCCCATTCCTCTTAATGCATCTATCAAAAATCTTCTTCTCTGGTCATATGCTTCTACCATCTTTGCGACTTCATCATCGCAGTTTTTAAGTGCTTCGACAGCAGCAAACTGGCTGTTGGTAGGTGCACACATAATTGCAAACTGATGAAGCTTAATCATCTGGTCCATGATGACCTTAGGCGCTATTGCATAACCGAGTCTCCATCCTGTCATTGCAAATGCTTTTGAAAAGCCGTTAATCGTGACAGTTCTGTCATGCATTCCCGGAAGGCTTGCTATCGATACATGCTTTCCTTTATATGTGAGCTCCGCATATATCTCATCCGAGATAACATACAGGTCATGCTCTATAATAACCGGCACAAGCTCCTCGAGTTCTTCCCTGGTCATAATTCCACCAGTCGGATTATTAGGAAACGGAAGCACCAGAATCTTAGTCTTGTCGGTTATACTTTCTTCAAGCTCTTTTCTGGTAAGCTTGAATTCATTCTCTTCCTTGAGATTAATTATTACCGGCTTCGCATCCGCCATAACCGCGCACGGAAGGTATGATACATAACTTGGCTGCGGAATCAGCACTTCATCTCCCGGATCCACCATTGCACGAAGCGCAAGGTCTATTGCCTCACTTCCACCGACTGTTACCATAATCTCGTGAACAGCATCATAATGCAGATCATATTTTCTTGAGATATAATTACCAATCTCAATACGCAGTTCCTTAAGGCCTGCATTAGCAGTGTAGAACGTTCTTCCTCTCTCGAGTGAATATATGCCCTCTTCTCTTACGCTCCACGGCGTATCAAAATCAGGCTCACCAACACCAAGAGAAATAGCATCCTGCATCTCACTTACAATATCAAAAAACTTTCTTATTCCTGAAGGCTCAATCTGTGTGACCTTCTTTGCTACAGGGTTTCTCATGGTGTCACCAGCATCCTCTCATCTTTGTCAGGCACATCAAGAACCGTGCCGTAATCTTTATATTTTTTAAGAATAAAATGTGTTGAAGTGCTAAGAACAGATTCAAGCGGTGCAAGCTTGCTTGAAACAAACTGTGCAACAGACTTCATTGTCTTGCCCTCGATAATTGCAGTAAAGTCAAATCCGCCAGACATAAGATACAGCGAAGTAATCTCCTCGTAATTGTAGATTCTCTCTGCTATACTGTCGAATCCTACGCCGCGCTGCGGGGTTACCTTAATCTCTATAAGCGCAGTAACCTTCTCATCGCTTGTGTTATCCCAGTTAATCAGTGTATGATAGCCGCATATGATATGCTCTTTCTCCATATCTGCCATCTCATTAGCTATTACAGTCTCATTCGTTCCAAGCATTGTCGCCATATCCTTAATATCAATACGGCCGTTTTTTTCAAGCATATTCAGGATCTTCTCTCTCATTATCCTTCTCCATTCTATTATATTAAATCTGTATAAATCGTTCTGATTCCTCATTACGTGGGACATCCAGATAACGCACCTCATCTTCAAGATGCATCATCTTGGCCTTCTCATTAGTTGTATGCCCGATAACAACAGCATCATAGCCATTCTCATTAAGTACATCAACTATACCACATCCATCTTCCGCTGTCATCAGCATGCATCCCGTAGATGATAACTCATAAGGATTAATATCAAACAGCTCGCACATCTCGATTATCTCCTGCTTTACAGGAATATATCTGAGATTAATATCAAAACCACATCCATTATCCGCTGCCAGCCGCCACAGTGCTGCGTATATACCGCCATCGCCTGCTGCC
>CAMBEF010000067.1 GCA_945865495.1 uncultured Bacteroides sp.
GGATGAGGTGGAGAGAAGGGTCAGTAATGCGCTTGCTATGGTCAATGCCACGCATCTTGCAGACAGACCGATATACAAGCTGTCAGGCGGTGAGAAGAAGCTTGTTTCAATAGCAACCATACTTTCAATGACACCGGATATTATCCTTATGGACGAACCGACAATAGCACTTGATCCGCGTAACAGACGTAATCTGATATCGATACTTAACAGTTTTGAACACCTTAAGATAATAGCTTCACATGACCTTGATTTTGTGAGACAGGTATGCAGCAGGGTTATATTTGTGTCAGACGGAAGGATAATATATGACGGAAATCCGCAGGATGTACTTGACAATGAAGAATATCTGATACAAAATGGGCTGTAAACAGGAGATGTATTATTATTCTATTCATTTAGGAGGTAGTGATTATGTATTGTACAAGAAATGTTACTGAAGATCTTGTGTGGGTAGGTGGCAATGACCGCCGCTTATCATTGTTCGAGGGCGTTTACAAGGTTCCTTACGGGGTGTCTTATAATTCATATCTGCTGCTTGACGAAAAGACGGTTCTGTTAGATACCGTTGATAAGGCAGTTAGCGGTATATTCTTTGAGAATATTGAACACACGCTTAATGGCAGACCGCTTGATTATCTGATAGTTAATCACATGGAGCCGGATCACTGTGCAATGATTGAAGATCTTACAAGAAGACATCCGGAGACTGTTATAGTGACCAATGCCAAGGTTGCAGGAATGATTAAGCAGTTCTTTAATTTTGACATTGATTCAAAGTTAAAGCTTGTCAGTGAGGGAGACGAACTTTCTACAGGAAAGCATAATCTTACATTTATAATGGCACCTATGGTTCACTGGCCTGAGGTAATGGTAACATATGATAAGACAGACAGGATTCTTTTCTCAGCGGATGCATTTGGCTGCTTTGGAGCAATTAACGGAGCATTGTTTGCTGATGAAGTTGATTTTTACAGGGATTATTTTGATGAAGCAAGAAGATATTACACCAATATTGTAGGCAAGTACGGAGCACAGGTGCAGGCACTTCTTAAAAAAGCGTCTGCTGTTGAGATATCAATGATATGTCCGCTGCACGGATTTGTATGGCGCAGGGATTTTGCTGATTATATTGCCGCGTATGATAAGTGGAGCAGATATGAGCCGGAGAAACAGGGCGTTGTTATCGCATATGGCTCAATCTACGGCAATACAGAGAATGCTGCTGAGATTCTTTCATGCAGACTTAATGAGCTTGGCATAAGGACTAAGATGTTTGATGTCTCTGTTGTACCGGCATCTGAGATAGTTGCGGCAACATTTGAATACAGCCATGTTGTATTTGCATCAGCAACATACAATGGTGGAATATTCGTGAAGATGGAAGATCTGCTGCATGATCTTGTTGCTCACAATTTCCAGAACCGTACAGTTGCACTTATTGAAAACGGTACATGGGCTGCAATGACTGCAAAGCAGACAGCGGAGCTCCTTGGTAAATGTAAGAATCTGAATATTCTTGAGCAGAAGGTAACGATAAAGTCAGCGGTAAAACAGGCTCAGAATGAAGATATCGATGCACTTGCAAAAGCGATTGCAGAGACATTTTAACTGTAATTATGGAAAAGATAACTCGGATAATTCATTTCGCTGGTAAGCTTATGACCGCTCTGATTATAGTTGGCGGCATGGTATTCATCATTACTGTTAATTCAGTGTGCAGAACAGCTTATGCAGCCTTTACATCAGCATTTGCATATGGCTTGCTGCTTTGCTCATTTTTCTTTTTTTACTTTTATCATAGTCAGAATGTAACCTGTGACAAGTATGAAGAACATATCGGAGCGAAGGGCGGCAGGATAAGAACCATAAGCTTTCATTACACAATGAACGGTAAGCTGATGAACGGAGAGGCATATGTAATAAAAAAATATAATACCGGGCAGCAGCTTCATGTGATTATATGTGATAAAGCTTCACTTAAGCTATATAATCATGACAGGCTTACACGTTCACTGACGTTTGGTGCGGGAATTGTGTGCGCGTGTTTATACATGGCAGGATTTTTTGTATAACTTGATATGTGCAAAAGACAGCGCAGGAATGGGGATTGTTATGAAATTGATCAAAGGAAGACCGGAGAATGAAGAAGGCAGACTTGATAAGGAGATACGTGTGTATGACCTGCTTGACAGTCTTGGAATGGAATATTACAGAACGGACCATGAACCGGCTACAACAATGGAGGTATGCAATGATATAGACAGCATTCTTGAAACGCTTATATGCAAGAACCTCTTTTTGTGCAACAGGCAGAAGACACAGTTTTATATGCTTATGATGCCGGGAGATAAGGTGTTCAAGACAAAGGATCTGTCTAAGCAGATAGGCTCTGCAAGATTATCATTTGCAGATGAGGAATATATGCAGGAATTCCTTGATATAACACCGGGCTCTGTATCGATAATGGGACTTATGAATGACAAAGATAACAGAGTGCAGCTGCTGATAGACAGGGAGGTGCTTGAAGGAGAGTCTCTTGGATGTCATCCGTGCATTAATACTTCAAGCCTTAAGCTTAATACCAGAGAGGTTATGGAAAAGTTCCTTCCGGCAGTCCATCATGAAGCGATAATTGTGGATCTGCCGAGATATGAGGAATAATTCGGAATAGTTACTCATACGTTTGAATCTTATATAAAACTTAAAATTGCCATCAGTATGTGTTAAACAAACTGATGGCAATTTTAAGTTTTATAATGGTCATATTATTGCAAATTACTTAGCCTGCATCTCCTCAACAGTCTTTACACATGTATGGGCGATTGGCTTCCACTCAACCTTCTTGAAGAGTGCTACGATAGCAATCGGAATATATGTAAAGATGTAAACAGGGAACGAGAAGAGGTATAAGAACTTCTTAAATCCGCTGCATCTTATCTGTTTCCATTCTGTAATAATTGTAAGCAGTCCTACGAAGAAGAGCATTGCATACATATTAACAAATGTGAAGAGAAGTGACTTTGCTGCTACCGGGAAAAGTACCGGAACAACTGAAGGCTCAATAACACATGTTACAAGACCTGCAAGGTTAACAAGGATACATGTAATTGTAAGCAGTGTAGCAGGTGCGATAGTCATAAGCATGTCATAGCATGATGTGAAACGCTCTTTCTTGTTAAACATTGTAGAAATAAGCTGTCCTGCATACTTGAACATTACCTGATAGAAGCCCTTTGACCAGCGCATACGCTGATTCCATGACTGCTTAAATGAAGTAGGCTGCTCATCATAGAGGATTGCCTTCTCACAATATCCGATACGCTCACCCTTAATGGCACTTACGATAGAGAACTCAATATCCTCTGTAAGGAGATGATACTTCCATCCGCCGTTAGCCTTAACAATAGCACTGCTCATAAGGAAACCGGTTCCTGATACTGCGCAGTTTGTATTCATCATCATTCGTGGGTTGTTGAGGAACTTAGCCTCACGCAGGAACCAAAGACCATATCCTGCTGTAAGCCAGTTAGTGTCATAGTTCTTAGAGTTACGATAACTTGTGATTACACGGTAACCCTTATCGAATACTTTGTTCATCTCGCGAACATAGTTACGGTCAATAATGTTGTCGGCATCGAAAATGAAATAACCGTCATACTTCTCAACGCCGCCCATCTCATTATCAATACGATTGAATGCATAATCAAGAGCGTATCCCTTACCAACAAGCATATGATTGAAACGCTCAAGCACGATTGCTCCGTTGCTTCTTGCAATCTCTGCAGTGTTATCCGTACAGTTATCGGCAATTACAATTACATCAATAAGTTCGGCCGGATAATTCTGACGGCGTATACTCTTAATCAGATTCGCTATTACAGAGCTTTCGTTACGGGCTGCAATAACAAATGCAAAACGGTGTAATGTCTTAGCCTCTTCATCAAAATGATCTTTCTTCTTCTCACCTACCAGAGCTACGATTATGTAGATAATCTGGTAAAAATACAAAAGTGTAAGAATTGCGAAGACAAATAAATTAAAACCATTAATGAATGCCATTGTCTTTTTAAAACTCCTTTCGTGATAAAAGCTTTTGCTTTGATGTTCCCCTACATGCTACAACCATATCGGGATGATTATAACATTGATTAAAGTAAAGTCAATCATCATTTTTACTAAATTTTATGTAAAAAAATTGCGATTATCACATAAATATAACTAATTCAGAGATAACCGTTGATTCACCGAAAGATATAATACCATTAATATTCTTATAAGGAAAGTTCTATTTTAAATACATAACATTTATATAATCGAATTGCAATTATTATATTGAAGTTTTATATAATGTGCGGTATTATTAATAGTAAAAATAGAACAAACATACGATTGGAGGCTGTGATGCATAATATTATAGCAAAGCTGATTATTTACGGAAATCTTGATAAGGACAGCATCCTGTATAATCTTGGGGATATTTACAGAAGATTTACAAGTGGTGAGGCAACGAACGGAGAACTGATTAATGACATATATGCGCAGGTGCGCAAGCTCCTGGTTGTGGCAACCGATTACGGATTTGATAAGAATCTCTGGCACAACTATCTTACATTTCTTCTTATAACTAATGAGAATCCATTCAGTATTACATGCGAGAAGGTCGGGGCTAATGATGGCAGTGTTAATGCGTTTGCCAAGAATGACTTCGGTGTATTTATGGAATTGTTTAATTTTGATTTTAAACCTATCGAGAAAGCACTTGGAATTGACTGCTTTACAAGACTCTGTAACTATAAGGCAATAGGTAAGAAAGAGCTTATGTATAATAAGAATGTAAGCGAGAAGGTACAGGCTCTTAGTGAGAAGCTTGAGAATGCAGCTGATGAAGAAGAATTCTTTGCACATGTAACACAGTTCTATAAGGATTACGGTGTTGGAATGTTCGGACTTAATAAGGCGTTCAGAATAAGCAACCGTGGTGATGATATTGTATTTAATCCGATTAATAATATGGACAAGGTTATGCTTTCAGATCTTATAGGATATGAGATCCAGAAGAAGAAGCTTGTAGATAATACGGAAGCATTTGTTGAGGGGCGTAAGGCTAATAACGTCCTGCTGTTTGGTGACAGCGGTACAGGTAAGTCAACAAGTATTAAGGCAATTGTTAATGAATATTATGACAGGGGTCTTCGAATGATTGAGATATATAAGCATCAGTTTAAAGATTTGTCTAATGTGATAGCGGCAATCAAGAATCGTAATTACAGATTTATAATATATATGGATGACCTTTCTTTTGAGGAATTTGAGATTGAGTATAAGTTCCTTAAGGCAGTTATAGAGGGAGGCGTGGAGACAAAACCTGATAATATACTTATATATGCAACATCTAACAGACGTCACCTTATTAAGGAGACATGGAATGACAGAGATGATGTTGAGATGGATAACGGCATGCATAAGTCAGATACGATGGAGGAGAAGCTCTCCCTCGTCAACAGATTCGGTGTGACTATTAATTACTCCAAGCCTTCACAGAAGGAATATTTTGGTATTGTTACAGGTCTTGCAAGAAAAGCAGGAATTAAGATGTCTGATGAAGAACTTTGTGCGGAAGCCAACAAGTGGGAATTAAGTCATGGAGGAATATCAGGAAGAACTGCACAGCAGTTTATTAATTATGTTCTTGGATGCAGGGAGGTTAATGAATGATTTCCTATATTAAAGGAGAACTGACAGAAGTATCTGAGACATCAATCGTAGTTGAGACTTCATCAGGTATCGGGATGAATATTATTGTGCCGCAGACTGTTATGGATAAGCTGCCTCCATTGGGGAGTGTGGTTAAGATTCATACATACCTTAATGTTAAAGAGGACTCAATGACCCTGTATGGCTTTATTAACAGGGAAGATGTTGATATATTCAGACTCCTTATATCCGTTAACGGAGTGGGACCTAAGGGAGCACTTGCAATACTATCGACAATAACGCCGGATGATTTGAGATTTGCAGTTTTATCAGATGATGTTAAGGCAATCTCTAAGGCTCCGGGAATAGGTGCGAAGACAGCACAGAGAATGATAATAGAATTGAAGGATAAGCTGAAGCTCGAAGACGCATTTGAGATAAGGCTGTCACATGAAGAGGTTGACGACCTTCTGGCAGGAGATGCAAGGAATGACACAGTACAGGCACTGGTTGCTCTCGGATACGGAAGAAGTGAGGCAGCGAGGGCTGTCAATATGGTTGACAGTGCTGATTCAATGGACAGTGAACAGCTTATTAAGGCGGCACTTAAGAAGCTTGCCATGATTTAAAGGGAAGAATATCATATGGAAAGAAGAGTAATTTCAACGGAGAGCTTTGTTGAGGATGAGAAGCTTGAGAACAGCCTGCGTCCGATGAAGCTTGAAGAATATATAGGTCAGGAACGCGTCAAGAGCAACCTTAAGGTGTATATAGAGGCTGCCAAGAATCGTAAGGATGTCCTTGACCATGTACTTCTGTACGGGCCTCCGGGACTTGGTAAGACGACACTTGCAAGCATTATTTCCAACGAGATGGGGACGAACCTTAAGGTGACATCGGGACCGGCAATTGAGAAACCCGGCGAGATGGCAGCGATTCTTAACAATCTCAATGAGGGTGATGTCCTGTTTGTCGATGAGATACACAGACTTAACAGGCAGGTTGAGGAAGTCCTGTATCCGGCAATGGAGGATTTTGCAATTGATATTGTTATTGGAAAAGGTGCTTCTGCAAGGTCAATAAGGCTTGACCTTCCGCATTTTACGCTTGTAGGGGCAACAACAAGAGCCGGACTTCTTACGGCACCGTTAAGGGACAGATTCGGCGTTGTCAGCCATCTTGAATTCTATACGACAGAAGAGCTTGAGAAGATTATAAGACGTTCAGCACAGGTACTTGGCGTGGAGATTGATGAAGAAGGTGCACATGAGCTTGCAAGGAGGTCAAGAGGTACGCCGCGTCTTGCCAATAGAATGCTGAAGCGTGTCAGGGATTTTGCCCAGGTAAGATATGATGGCAGAATTACAAGAGAGGTTGCCGATTACGCACTTAATCTAATGGATGTGGATAAGGACGGTCTTGACCGCAATGACAGACTTATTCTGTCAACTATCATTAATAAGTTTGGCGGCGGCCCGGTCGGCATTGAGACTATTGCGGCAGCGATAGGAGAGGATGCAGGAACACTTGAGGATGTGTATGAGCCTTATCTTGTGCAGAATGGCTTTATAAACAGGACACCAAGAGGAAGAATGGCATCTGTACATGCATATGACTGCCTTGGAATAGATAAAACACTGTAATGTAATATTATTATTGTTTTTTGAAAAATATTATGATATAATCTAATCTATGTGATTATATTTGGAGGTATTGTGATGTTTGGAATGTCTTGGGCAGATACCATAAGAATTTTTCTTATGATTGTCTTTGTTATTGTATGTGTAGTGTTAACTGTTATTGTATTGATGCAGGAGAGCAAGTCATCAGGTCTCTCAGGAACTATTGCCGGTGCGGCTGATACATACTGGGGCAGGAACAAGGGACGTTCTGCGGAAGGTAAGCTTGTTATTATTACAAGATGTCTTGTTGCAGCATTTCTGGTGATTGCATTAATTCTGAATATCAACTTTTAATGATGGGAACACTCTTGTAATCAAGAGTGTTCTTTTTAGAAATAAGAGAAATATGTGCCCGTGGAATAAGAGGAATAATATATGGACGAATTTGAGAGAAGGAAGAAGTTAATAGAGGAGCTTGTTAAAGACGAACTGTATGTCCCTATGAAGATTAAGGAACTTGCTATATTTCTTCAGGTGCCTAAGGAACAGAGACCTGAGCTTGCGAGAGTACTTGACAGTCTGGTGGAAGAGGGAAGAATAGGCCTGACCAAGAGAGGCAAGTATACAAAGGTTGAGAATACATCATATACCGGAGTTTATGAATCTACAAAGCGTGGTTTCGGCTTTGTTACAGTTGAGGGGATGGATGATGATATTTTCATACCTGAAAGTGCAACAGGCGGGGCATTCCACGGCGACACAGTAAGAGTGGCGGTAACTAAGCAGCATGCCGGGAAGAAGCGCATGGAAGGCAAGGTTATACAGATTGTTGAACGTGGAATAAAAGAGCTTGTAGGAACATTTCAGGATAACAAGACATTTGGCTTTGTTGTGCCTGATAATGCAAAGATAAGCTGTGATGTATTTGTACCGTCTAACAAGTCAATGGGAGCCATGACAGGACACAAGGTAGTCGTAAAGATTACTAATTACGGAACGGCAACAAGGAATCCGGAGGGAGAAGTTACAGAGATAATAGGTCATATCAATGATCCGGGAACAGATATTATGTCAATAGTCAGGGCATATGATCTTCCTGTTGAATTCCCGGAAGATGTTATGGCAAGTCTTAAGAATATTCCATCTGAGGTTGATGAGAAGGATAAGAACGGAAGGGTTGACTTAAGGAATCTCAAGACTGTCACGATAGACGGTGAGGATGCCAAGGACCTTGATGATGCAATAACGCTTGTTAAGAATGATGATAATGGTAAGGTGACATACAGGCTCGGAGTCCACATTGCTGATGTAAGCCATTATGTTACTGAGAAGAGTGCGCTTGACAAAGAAGCATATAAGAGGGGCACAAGCGTATATCTGGTAGACAGAGTGATACCTATGCTGCCTCACAAGCTGTCTAATGGAATATGTTCGCTTAATCAGGGGGAGGACAGGCTTGCGTTGAGCTGTATTATGGATATAGATGCCAACGGCAATATAACAGGACATAGAATTGCTGAGACCGTGATTAATGTTGACAGGAGAATGACATATACAAGCGTTAATAAGATAGTTACTGACAAAGATGAGGATGAGCGTGCAGCTTATGAGGATTTTGTCAGTATGTTTGAGGATATGGATGAACTTGCGTCAATTCTCAGGGAGAAGAGAAGAAAACGCGGTTCGATAGATTTTGATTTTCCTGAGACGAAGATTATACTTGATGATAAGGGCAATCCGGTTGAGATTAAGCCGTATGAGCGTAATAAGGCAACGAGAATTATAGAGGATTTCATGCTTGCAGCCAATGAGACGGTGGCAGAAGATTATTTCTGGCAGGAGATGCCGTTCCTTTACAGAAGCCATGAGAACCCTGACCCTGAGAAGATACAGAGGCTTGCCACATTTATCAATAACTTCGGATATTCCATTCACAAGAACAGTGATGAGATTCATCCTAAGGAGCTTCAGAAGCTGCTTGCAAGAATTGAAGGCTCTGATGAGGAGATGCTTATCAGCAGGCTTACTCTCCGCTCCATGAAGAGAGCACAGTATACTACAGAGTGTGTAGGACATTTTGGCCTTGCTGCCAAGTATTACTGCCATTTTACATCACCTATAAGAAGGTATCCGGATCTTCAGATTCACAGAATAATAAAGGAGAATCTGCACGGCGGGATGAATCAGAAGAGGCTGAAGCATTATGATTCAATACTTCCGGAGGTTGCTAAGCATACAAGCCAGACGGAGCGCAGGGCGGATGACGCAGAGCGTGATACGGATAAGCTTAAGATGGTACAGTACATGGAGAAGCATATAGGTGAGGAATTTGAAGGCGTTATATCTGGAATGACATCATGGGGGATATATGTGGAGCTGCCGAATACAATAGAAGGTATGGTTCCTGTAACATCCCTGAAGGATGGATATTACACTTATGACGAGAATCATTATGAGATGGTTAATGACCTTAATAATAAGACATATAAGCTTGGACAGCGCGTTACCATTAAGGTTGCCGGGACTGACAGAATGCTTAGAACTATAGATTTTGATATGGTGAGCGCTGCTGAGAATGTGCAGTCATCACACATGGAGAGGAGTGAGCAAAGCAATGGCAAGGCCAACAGAAGGAAGAAAGCTCATAGCAAATAACAAAAAAGCATATTTTGATTATTTTATAGAGGATAAGTATGAAGCGGGAATTGAGCTTCACGGAACTGAGGTTAAGTCGCTCCGCATGGGCAAGTGCAGCATAAAGGAGGCATATGTCAGAATAGAGAACGGTCAGGTGTATGTCTGCAATATGAATATAACACCTTATGAGAAGGGTAATATTTTTAATAAGGATCCGCTCCGTCCAAAGAGACTGCTGCTTCATAAGTCGGAGATTAACAAGCTTGCGGCACAGACAGCACAGCAGGGATATACGGTTGTACCGCTTCAGGTGTATCTGAACGGAAGTCTTATTAAGATGGAGATTGGACTTGCAAGAGGTAAAAAGCTCTATGACAAGAGGCAGGATATAGCTAAGAAGGATCAGCGAAGAGAGGCGGAAAAGGAATTCAAGGTGCGCAATCTCTACTAATCCAATCCGAATGACCGGATAACATTGCACTGATAACTGCAACGGTGTTATATATTGATATAAGAATGTAACTAAAGACAGGCTCTGTGTCTTCATGCAAATATCATGAAAGATGCAGAGCCTGTTCGTGTGAGAGAAGAATTGACTTGGCAAGAATGTCATTGTTGGAATATATTCCCTGTCCGGCATATTCGGCAGCTTTGTCAGCATATGCTGCCGCATCACGGGCATTGCCGCTGTCTGCGAGCTGCTTTGCGTATTCATAGCAGCTTCTTGCACCGATTGCACAATATTCATCATGAAAAATATTATCCGGATCGGGAGTAATATTATCGATGTCACGGCATATTGTATCATAGCGGCCTTCAGCAAAAAAATGCTTGTATTGCATGAGGCGGCTGATAAGGTCAGAACAACAGGAACCAGATGGATTGTGATTATCACTGCGTGATAGGGAATTACCGGCTGAATCTGCTGATGCCTTATCTGTGTCATATGTGTCTGAAACCGGCGAATACCCGGGAATCTCTTCTATGTTGATATGTATGTCAAGAACGTCCATAAGGTACTGCAATGTGCGTATGGATGGTGCGGCGTTGCCGTTCTCAATCTGGCTTAACATATTGCGCGTTATGAAATCACCTACAACTTCACTCTGAGTCATCTTCCGGGCAATTCGTGCTTCTTTAATTATGCGTCCGAGTTCAGCATTGGTCATGAGTGTCACCTCCGATTATGATAATTATAATAGGTAAATATAGGTCAAATGAAAAACTAAATTCCAGTTCAAGTTGATTTGACCTCGTATTTTCGA
>CAMBEF010000068.1 GCA_945865495.1 uncultured Bacteroides sp.
AAGGTCATTGACAATAACAAGAATGAAGCAGACGAGACAGCTGTCCAGTACATAGTTGTCAAAGTCGGCAATGAACAGTATGGAATAGACATACAGTATATTGATAACATCGTTAAGAGCCAGAGAATTACACGTGTGCCTAAGACACAGAAGTACTATAACGGTGTAATTAACCTGCGTGGTGAGATTATTCCTGTAATGAGCATAAGAGTAAGGCTTGGACTTGAGCCTGATGTATTCACGGATAAGACAAGAATAATCATAATAAAGCTTGAAAATGCCACAATAGGTATTATAGTTGATCAGGTTAATGAAGTAATTACACTTGAGTCTACAGATATTGAGAAGGGACCTCATGAGAAGAGCGAGGAAGCTAATGGTTATATCTGCGGCATAGGCAAGTATAAGGGGGAACTTGTATCACTCCTTGATATAGTAGGTGTTATAGCAGAGAAGGAAGGCTGATATTAATCAGACTATAGAGACAGCTTGGGGGTGACTAGCTAGGTGAGCACGATTAATCTTGATGAATTGAATGACATGCAATATGATGTCCTTAAAGAAATAGGTAACATAGGAGCAGGTAATGCAACTACAGCACTTGCGCAGATGGTCAATATGAAGGTCGATATGTCAGTGCCTAAGGTAGAACTTGTCCCGTTCTCGCAACTCGCAGACTTCATTGGTTCTGAGGAGGAGCAGGTCGTAGGCATGCTTCTTCAGATGAGCGGTGATGTTGATGGAATGATGATGTTCTTCTTTAATATGAGGTCGGCACATAACCTTGTTGATATGCTTATGGGAAGACCTATAACGGATGACAATGACAGTGATGAATTCGGCGAGATGGATATGTCAGCACTTAGCGAGATAGGTAATATTATCTCAGGTGCATATCTGGTTGCATTGTCAAAACTGACTAATCTTACTATAGAGACATCGGTGCCAAGCATGTCCATCGATATGGTGGGAGCACTGCTTAGTGTACCGGCTATCGAGTTTGGCAAACTTGGAGACAAGCTGTTATTTATTCAGTCACAGCTTGGCGAGAATGGCTGCATTAATGGATATTTCCTTATGATACCTGAACTCGAGTCCTACGATAAAATACTTGGTGCACTTGGCCTTTAGGCCGGGTGCACTGTGGTATCATAATAAGGTCTGATGAGGATGTGTAAAGATGGGAAATATGATTAAGGTTGGTATGGGTGACCTGAAGGCATGTAAGTGTCCGGATGCTTTAACTACACTTGGACTTGGTTCATGCATAGGTGTTGCACTGTATGATCCGGTGACAAAAGTCAGCGGACTTTTGCATTTTATGCTGCCGGACAGTACTCAGATAAGAAACAATTCTAACAGGGCAAAGTTTGCAGATACAGGTATTGAAGACCTGATTACACTTATGGTATCCATGGGTGCAAACAAAAACCGCCTTGTTGCCAAAATCGCAGGTGGAGCCAAGATGTTCGCTACGTCGGGAATGTCAGAGATATTGTGTGTTGGTGACCGCAATGCCGAGGCTGCGAAAAAAGAACTTGCAGCAAGAAATATAAGAATTCTTGCACAGGATACGGGGCTTGACTATGGACGTACCGTTGAGTTCTATTCAGAGACAGGCGATTACAAGATTAAGGCTGTCGGTAAGGGAGTCAAAGTTATATGAAAATGAAATGGCGCAATCTCCCTGCAATAGTAACACTTCTTGCGGGGTTTATAACATGCGTTATAACGACATTATGCAGGTATCCGCTTAATAAGATGTTATGGGTGCTGATTGCCGTTATGACTGTATTTTTCACAATTGGACTTATAATCAGGGCAGTGATTATGCATTTTGTGGAAGGCAAAGATGCCGATGAAGATATTGCTTCAGGGGATGAGAACGATGAGACCGCAGCAGCTGATGAAGCTGCTCAGAATGCGGATAGCAGTGAAGAAGGACAGCAATCAGATAATTAATAGACAATGGGTGGTATTCAATGGATGAGGCAGCAAGAAACAAGCTGTGGAGCGAGTATAGCAGAACAAGAAGCACTGCTTTGCGTGATCAGCTTATAATTGAATATTCACAGCTGGTTAAGCTTGTGGCAGGGCGTCTCGGAATGTATCTGGGGTATAGCGTGGAGTATGATGATCTCTGCGGTTATGGTATATTTGGACTGATAGACGCAATTGATAAATTTGACTGTAACAAGAATGTTAAGTTTGAGACTTATGCAAGCCTGAGAATCAGGGGAGCGATTCTTGATCAGATAAGAAAGATGGACTGGATTCCACGTTCATTAAGACAAAAACAGAAGAAAATAGATGCCGCTATGTCGAAGATAGAAGCGCAGAAGGGCAGAGTGGCGACAGATGAGGAACTTGCGGAAGAGCTTGGAATAACACTCGATGAGTTTAATGACTGGCAGGGGAAGACTAAGGCAACGAACCTCATTTCACTGGATGAATATACGGAGACTCAGGGAACCGAAGCAAAGATGGATTCTGTTACCAATGCAAGGTTTGATCAGCCTGAGGATGTCGTTGAAAAAGAAGAGCTTAAAAAAATGATAGTGGAAGCAATATCTTTGCTTACCGATAAAGAGAGAAGTGTTGTAACACTATATTATTATGAAGAGAGGACACTCAAGGAAATAAGTCTTGTGCTTGATGTGTCTGAATCGAGAGTATCACAATTACATACAAAGGCTTTACTTAAGATGAAGTCAAAGTTAGGACCATATCTTAATATATTGATCTAACCCACATGGGGATGAAGTGAGAGGGAGGTGCGTATATGCATACGAATGGATATTTTCAACTTGCATCAACTAATGATGGACTTATGATAACTGTATATCCTCCGCAGCCGGGTGGAAGGAAGGCAGAGGTAGAGGATCTTATTTCATATGCTGCGCAGAAAGGTATATCGGATTATATAGATGTACTCAAAGCAAAGATTGCATTTGACGGTGGCAAAGATAAAGTAAGGATGCTTATATACGATAAGTCACCGATGCCTAATGGTGAATTCGGAAACTATAATATATCAAGGGATAAGATGGAAGTTGAAGCGGTGTTCTATCCTCCTTTTGAGGGCGCGCAGGATCTTACGGCTGATGGCATTAAGGATGACCTTGCAGCATCAGGTGTCAAGATGGGAATACTTGATGATGAGATAAACAGGTTTATTGAAGAACGTGAATATTTTGTTCCGTATACAATTGCAAGGGGACAGCAGCCGGTAGATGGTCATGATGGCAGGATTGAATATAAGTTCAATACAGTTACATCTGCGAAGCCTAAGATGAATGAGGATGGTACGGTTGATTTTCATTCACTGGATAATGTTAATCATATTAATGCAGGGGATGTTGTTGCAGAACTTTTTCCGGAAGATTACGGTACTCCGGGATATGATGTTGTTGGACAGCCGGTATCGCCAAAGAAGGTTAAGAGAGCAGTATTTCAGTACGGCCGTAACCTTAAGGTCTCAGAAGATAAGCGTTTTCTTATATCTGAGGTGAGCGGACATGTAACTCTTGAGAATGACAAAGTATTTGTATCTAATGAGCTTGAACTTGTTAATGTTGACAATTCAACGGGAGATATCAATTACAGCGGTAATGTAATAATAAAAGGTAATGTTATAACAGGATTCAGTGTCAATGCATCAGGTGACATTACAGTTAATGGTCTTGTCGAAGGCGCTAATCTTACTGCTGGCGGTAATATAACACTTATGAGAGGTGTACAGGGCGGCGGAAGAGCAATGCTTACCGCAGGCGGCGATATTGTAACAAAGTTTATCGAGAGTGCCAATATGGTTTCAGCAGGCGGCAAGATTGAGACAGATTCAATACTTCACAGTAAGGTAATAGCCAAAGGTCCTATTGTTGTTCAGGGACGTAACGGACTTATTGTCGGTGGCGATGTTAAGTCAAGAGTGCTTATAGATTGCAAGACAATCGGCAATGATATGGGAACCGCAACTGTTGTTGGTGTCGGTGTGGATCCTACGGTGAAGAAGCGGATAGATGTGCTTAAAAATGAGCTTGAACAGCTTGGAAAGCAGAAGATGCAGCTTGGACAGCTTGTGACGGCACTTCGCAAGAAGCAGGATATTGAAGGCGGGCTTGACGCTGAGAAGCAGGCACTTCAGCAGAAGACAATGCGTAACATGCTTATGCTTGAGAAACAGTTAAGCGATGATAAAAAAGAACTTGAAGAATGCCGCAATATGATAAGCGAGGATGCAAGTGCAAGAATCAAGGTATCAAGGACTGCTAATATTGGAACCAAAGTAATGTTTGGCGACCAGTATATGTTCCTTCGCGAGAAATATGACTATTGTCAGTTCCTTAAGAAGGATGGAGATATCAAGTCATCAGGAATGTAAGGAAGGTGGTCATATATGGCAGTACGTCCGGTTGATATTGTTTCTATGCAGCGAATGGCTGATGTATCGCAGATTAAGCAGAATGAGAATAACAAACCGATGAATGATCAGGTTAATTTTCAGAATCAGCTTGCCAAGGAAGTACAGCAGACATCAGAACAGGTTGTAAGAAAAGCTGACATAGAGAATCAGAACCAAAAATATGATGCCAAAGAAAAAGGCAAAAATGAGTATCAGCATGATGGTAAGGTCAAGATGAAGAAAAAGGACGGGCATGAAAGCGTTATGCCGGATGATCCGGATTTTAAGGGGCTGTTCGATGTGTCAGTTTAATGACACCCGGGCAGCCGGTTTATTAGTGACCGGGAAGGAATTATATTGTGACAGCGTTTGAGGTAGTACTGCTTTTGTGTGGAATAATCTGTGTTGCAGTAAGCTTTATAATGGGTGATTCTCAGAAAAAAAGCACAGATGATAAGAATTATGATGCAAATCTTACAGAAGAGCAGAAGGAAGATATAAGAAGACAGGTAACTGACATAATAGATGAAGAGATGCAGAATGCGTCAGAGAAGACGGAAGTTTCCCTCGATAAGATATCCAACACAAAGATTCTTGAGATGAATGAATATGCGGATAACATACTTGGAGAGATAAACCGTAATCATAATGAAGCTGTATTTCTCTATGATATGCTTAACGACAAGGCAAAAGAAGTCAAGTCTACGGTAAAAGATGTCAATTTGGCGAAGAAGCAGGTTGAGAAGATTCAGGCAGAGGTCACTTCAGCAGCTGCAAATTCCGAAGAAGATAATGCATACGCAGATAGGCCGGGAGATAAGCCACAGCAGAAGCAGGAGCCTGAATTCAGAAGCATGACACCGGAGATTGTAAGGGAGATAGATATGCCTGTAACATCAGAACATGATGCTTCACAGGAAAATGATCCATATGGAATCGTCGGTTCAGATATCGATGACGGCATGGATATGGTTTCACCACAGGAACTTATGGCTGTGTCGCAGATGATAGGGCAGGATGTGCAGCAGAATATACATGCTGTTTCGGCACAGGATAATATGTTCCCTGATAATGCGGCGCATGATAACGCGGCGTATGATACTGAGACACATGGGCTTAACAGGAATGATGAGATACTCAGCATGTACGAATCGGGAATGGACAGCCGGCAGATAGCAAAAAAGCTCAATCTCGGAATTGGAGAGGTAAGGCTTGTGATAGATTTATATAAAAGCACAAAGTAGAAAGCGGTAAAAAAGTGAATTTTAAATATTACTTAAGGGGACTGGGTACAGGAATAGTTGTGACATTGATAATAGTTACAATATCTAATTCTTTAAGAGGCAGCAAGACGATTTCGGAAAATGCTGCACAACCTTCATCTGTCCAGTCTACATCGGCGATAGAAGCTATTCTTAATAACCAGAGGACAACGCAGGCGTATGAAGATGCAACATCAGTGGACACGACATCAGCGGATGTAACATCAGCAGAGACACCATCAGCAGAGACAGTATCTGTAACAGACGAATATGAGACCAGTACTGCGGCAAAGAGCGGTACGTGGTATCAGATTTATACGCCAGGCAATTCAAAGACTGTATCGGGCGATGTACAGCAGGGACAGCAGGAACGTAATATTACAGTTTCTTTTGAGACGATACGATCATCCGAAGCTGCTGCACAGCTCCTTGAAAAAGCCGGTATTGTAGACAACTGGCGTAATTTTAATTCGTATCTTGTGAATAACGGATATGACAGAAAGGTCTCAGGCGGTACATTTTCGTTCAGTGGCAATGAATCATATGAGGAGATTGCCAAAACAATAACAAAATCAAGATAATACATGCATTTTTGTATATACATTTAATACAAAAAATGCTTGCATTAGATATGTCACTTATGTTACAATGGCAGACGGTGACAAAAAACACGCAGTCTGATTGACATACAGGTGCCGGTTACGCCCCGGTTGTATGGCAAGATGAGGGATGCGGAAGATAATTAACCAATGGAGGTAAACTATGAGCGTAATTTCAATGAAGCAGTTACTGGAGGCAGGTGTTCATTTTGGACATCAGACAAGAAGATGGAATCCTAAGATGCAGCAGTACATCTACACACATCGTAACGGAATCCACATCATCGACCTTCAGAAGTCAGTAGGAAAGGTTGACGAGGCTTACAAGGCAGTATCAGACATCGCTGCTGAGGGTGGCACAATCCTTTTCGTTGGTACTAAGAAGCAGGCACAGGATGCTATCGCTACAGAGGCACAGCGTTGCGGCATGTTCTATGTTAACGAGAGATGGCTCGGTGGTATGCTTACAAACTTCACAACAATTCAGAAGAGAATTGCTAAGCTTCACGAGATTGAGACAATGAAGGAAGATGGAACATTCGATGTTCTTCCTAAGAAGGAAGTTGCTCTTCTTGAGAAGGAACTTGAGAAGCTTCAGAAGAACCTTGGCGGTATCAAGGAGATGAAGAAGCTCCCAGATGCTATCTTTGTTGTTGATCCTAAGAAGGAAAGAATCTGTATCCAGGAAGCACATGCACTTGGTATTCCACTTATCGGTATCGTTGATACAAACTGCGATCCAGATGAGCTTGATTATGTAATCCCAGGTAATGATGATGCTATCAGAGCTGTAAAGCTTATCGTATCTAAGATGGCTGATGCAGTTATCGAGGCTAATCAGGGTGCTGAGGAAGCTCCGGTTGCAGAAGATGCAGCAGAAGAGACAACAGAGGCTTAATTAACAGAATAGGCTGATTTATGATTAGAAAGGTGCTTCAGCCTGAGGATTCAGGTTGGGGCACTATTTGTTATAACGCAATTATTTAATATTACGGAGGTAATCAGAGCAATGGCAGCAATTACAGCAGCAATGGTTAAGGAACTTAGAGAGTCTACAGGCGCAGGAATGATGGAGTGTAAGAAGGCTCTTACAGAGGCAGATGGAGATATGGAAGCAGCTGTTGATGTTCTTAGAAAGAGCGGAGCAGCAAAGGTAGAGAAGAAGGCCGGCAGAATCGCAGCAGAAGGTCTTACAAGAGTTGCATCAGAGGGTAACACAGCAGTTGTAGCAGAGGTTAACTCTGAGACAGACTTTGTTGCTAAGAATGCTATCTTCCAGGAATTTGTTCAGTTCGTTGCAGATACAGCACTTAAGTCATCAGTAGAGAAGGCAGGAGATGGCGAGGATGTATGTGATATTCTCGGTCTTAAGTCAGAACTTGAGGAGAAGACTCTTACAATCGGTGAGAAGCTTTCTATCAGAAGATTTGCTAAGATTTCAGGTGACTGCGTAGCTTCATATACACATGGCGGCGGAAGAATCGGCGTTATTGTTGCAGCTGATGGTGCTTCAGGAGATGCTGTTAAGGAAGCACTTACTAATGTAGCAATGCAGATCGCAGCTATGAATCCACAGTACATCAGCAGAGATGACATGTCAGATGCTGAACTTGCTAAGTTAAGAGAGATTACACAGGAGAGCGCACTTAACGATCCTGCAACTCTTCCAAAGCCAATCCTTAACAAGTTAATCGAGAAGGCTGTTACAGAGAAGGTTTGGAGTGATGAGGATATCGCTATTTATAACGAGAAGAAGAACAATATGCAGTATCTGTTCAACTTCCTCTCAAAGGAAGCTGCTGCACAGTTAGCTGAACTTGCATTAGCTGACAGGGATGCAATCACATCAGATAAGATTTTCCATGGCTTAGTAGAAGGACGTGTTTCTAAGCAGCTTAAGGAGATCTGTCTTCTTGACCAGGTATATGTTAAGGCTGAGGATGGCAAGCAGACAGTAGCAGCTTATCTTGCACAGGTTGCTAAGGAAGTTGGCGCTAACTTCAAGGTCAAGGGCTTCGTTCGTTTTGAGACAGGCGAAGGTATTGAGAAGAAGGTTGATGACTTCGCAGCAGAAGTTGCAGCACAGGCAGGTCTGTAAGATTTATCAGTTAATATCTCAGACGGAAATATTATTAAATGAATGAAAAGCTTTGAATCATTTCATTATGTATGGGGTGGTTCAGAGCTTTTTATATTATTGAGCGTAAATGATATTGTCCCTGATTTTTGATTCAAATTTTAGACAAATTTAGCTTCTATAATCGGGCTGTTTGTGATATACTTATCAAGGTATACTTTACGAAGAGGATAAGCTTATAATGGATAACAGAGTTGGTTATGTAGTATATCATAGAAAGTACAGCAGGCTCCAGAAGTTCATCATGGCAATAGCAGTGATATTTATTATTCTGCCATCGGTGCTGTGTGTTATCCTGTTTGACAGAATGAATAAGATGCAGAGCCAGATTGATGAACTGGCAGCAGCGGGAAGACAGGATAGTTTAGCAGGACAGGCTGAGGACGAGGACGATGGAATGGATGGTGCATTGTATAATGAGAGCGATGATACACAGGCGCTTAAAGATGCATCGGATATAAAGCACAGCATGTCATCGGATGTTATCAGGGATGAAGACAGATACCACGGAGCAAGGGTGTACCTGACATTTGATGACGGGCCGTCTGATAATACGGATGCAATCCTTGACAAGCTGGGAGAATATGGAGTAAAGGCAACATTTTTCGTTGTAATGAAAGAAGACGAGGCGTCAGTTGAGCGTTATAAAAGAATTGTTAACGAAGGGCATACACTTGCGATGCATTCAGCGTCACATGTATATTCACAGATTTACAGTTCGTATGATGCATACACGGAGGATGTTAATCAGCTGAGAAGTTACCTGAAGAGCGTAACGCAAGTTACGCCTGTATATTACAGATTCCCGGGTGGCTCAAGTAATACGGTAAGCAGTGTCCCTATGAGCGAGTGTATAGAATATCTCGATTCTCAGGGAATAATATATTATGACTGGAATGTCGCATCAGGAGATACGGATAAAGCATATGTCAGTTCATCGACAATTGCAGCTAACGTAATAAAAGGTGTAGAAGGCAAGCAGTCATCAGTTGTGCTTATGCATGATACCAATAAGAAGACTACAACTGTTGATGCTCTTGATTCAATACTTAAGTATATGAGCGATACCGGTAAGAATGTACTGCCAATAACAGAGGGGACAACCCCTGTTCATCACAGAATAAGTGATGCAAAATAACTTTCAATGGAGAGACAGAGAACATGAAAGATTTAAAAAGAGTAATTCTTAAACTTAGCGGAGAGGCGCTTACAGGCAATCAGAAGTCTGGATATGATGATGCAATGATTGAGGATATTGCAAGACAGGTAAAGGAGATAACGGATAAGGGGATCCAGGTTGGAATTGTCATCGGTGGCGGTAATTACTGGAGAGGACGTTCTAATGATTCAATTGACAGAACGAAGGCAGACCAGATCGGAATGCTTGCAACAATCATGAACTGCATATATGTATCTGAGATATTCAGATCTACAGGTATTATGACTAATGTGCTAACACCTTTTGAGTGCGGTGGTATCACAAAGCTTTTTTCAAAGGACAGAGCTAATAAGTATTTTTCAAAAGGAATGGTAGTATTCTTTGCCGGCGGAACGGGACATCCTTACTTCTCAACAGATACAGGTGTTGCGCTCAGAGCAATAGAGATGGATGCAGATGCAATCCTTCTTGCTAAGGCTATTGACGGTGTGTATGACAGTGATCCTAAGACCAATCCGGCAGCTAAGAAGTATGACAGCATATCAATACAGGAAGTCGTGGATAAGAAGCTTGGTGTAATAGATATGACAGCTTCAGTAATGTGCATGGAGAACAGGATTCCGCTTATGGTATTCGGACTTAACGAGAAAAACAGTATTGTTGATGCAATGAGCGGCAAGTTCAATGGAACAGTGGTTACGGTATAGAATTAACGTGGTACCGGAAGATATTTATAAATAATAATAAAAAGACAGGAGAATTAAGATGAGCGATATCGCAGTATATGAAGAGAAGATGAAGAAATCAGTTGAGGCATTACTTGAGGATTACAAGACAATCCGTGCAGGAAGAGCCAACCCACATATCCTTGATAAGATTCGCGTGGATTATTACAATACACCGACTCCGCTTCAGCAGGTAGCCAATATATCAGTACCTGAGGCAAGAATTATACAGATTCAGCCATGGGATGCAAGCCTTATAAAGGAGATTGAGAAGGCTATAATTGTGTCTGATCTGGGACTTACACCTAATAATGATGGTAAGGTAATCAGACTCGTATTCCCTGAACTTACAGAGGACAGACGTAAGGAACTTTCCAAGGATGTTAAGAAGAAGGGTGAAAATGCCAAAGTAGCAATCCGCAATGTAAGAAGAGATGCCAACGATGTATTCAAGAAGCAGAATAAGGCTAATGAGATTTCAGAGGATGAGTTAAAGGACGCAGAGGACAGCATTCAGAAGATTACAGATAAGTATATAACTGAGGTTGATAAGTGCGTGGATGATAAGATAAAGGAAGTTATGACAGTATAAGTAATACTGGCATGAGATATGATGATACGAGGCCCGCCCGGACCTCGTATCGTTACATATTGCGTAACATATTGGTATGGAGGAGAACATTTGGATACATTTAATGAGAAGCTCGGACTGCGTGTGCCAGGCCATGTGGCAGTAATACTTGATGGCAACGGAAGATGGGCTAAAAAGAGACTTATGCCGCGCACATATGGACATTATCAGGGAAGTAAGGTCGTTGAGGACATGCTTCATGTGGTTGATGATATGGGCGTAAAGTATTTTACTGTATATGCATTCTCGACAGAGAACTGGAACCGTTCTAAGGATGAAGTGGATA
>CAMBEF010000069.1 GCA_945865495.1 uncultured Bacteroides sp.
TGTGGGACGTGACTTTCACAGATATGGTGGAGAGACTGTATCGGAAGATAATGCGTTCAGTCTTAATATGAAGGACCATGTTAATGATGGCGTTAATGAAAATCTGAAGGTGATAATTGCGGCAGCCTGCAGCCAGCTAAGTGAGCAGACAGAAAACTGGGAACATTTTCCACAGGAGCCTATAAGTGAGTCAAGCCTTCAGCGCTGGATAGAGTTGATGAAGGCAAATAAAAAGCTGAAATGTATGCTGGGCTATTACGGAACAGCACCGTCGGCTAATAATCATTGGATTCATGATGATGTTGTAATAACGGACTTTTTAGAGTCTACAACATCAGCAAATGACCAGCGCAATAGCATATATAATTCCTGGGTTAAGGCTAATACAAAAAAGTTAGATATTAGAAAATTTAATGTGGGCTTACTTGTAAGACCTAACTATGAGAAATTGTCGTTAGGAGAAGTATTAAGTGATGATAGTGAAGCAAAAAACGATACAATACAATATTTTAAGATAACGAATTTAATAGATGTAAATAACGATTATGATATGAATGAATTATCAACAATCAGTGGAGTGCAGGTAGCGATAAATGAAGTAGATAAATACCTGACAGACAACAATCTTAATATCAATACAAGCAATGTAATCAGGTTGTCAGAGGTTGAAAAAAGTGTATATAATTTGAAAGGGGATTGTATAGAGAGTAATGTTAGTGAATATGTATTTTCTTTTAAAACAGATGATAATACAAAGCCATTGGACATATATGGACAGAATGTTATAAGGGAAGAAAATACTTTAAATATTCGCTTTGATGTTAAGAGTAAAGAAATACAATTAATGGATTGAGGAACCGATTGTCATGAGTAAAAAAAGAAGCATCCAACACATAATAATAGCAGTATTAATACTTATATTTATGCTTGGAGTCTATCATATTTATTTTGTATGTGTTGTCGAGGCTAATGTGATGGACAACTACTTTGAGAAGAAACTGGGTCAAATAGTGACGCTGTCAGTAACACATGATGATTATTTTCCAAGTGTAGTGGATTATGATAAGTTAGCAAGAGTATATAAGCGCTCAATCAGTGAAGAGGAGTTTAATGATGCCAATACAGATGCCAAACTGCTTGTGCTTTACAGAAAAGTCCAAGGGTTAACTAAAAACCCTAAACAGTATTCATATATGTCAAACTCTAGTTTTGGAATAGGAGAATATTATGAAGTATTGGAGGTTGATGGAGTTAGGTATAGAGTTGACCATGTTTTAAGCATAGAAGCAAGTCATCTTACCTTCAAACCTTACATAAAAAAGTGGAGCATAGATATATTAGAACTTGATTCATAATTGTAACCGCGTAGCTGTAAGATTGAGAGGGAATATGGAAGAAAAGATAAAGAGAAAGAAGAAAATAGCAATATTCAGTGTAATTGTATTAATATTGTTTATCCTGTTTGTGTACTGGCTAATGTATTGGAAAATAGGATTTACGGCAGCAGAGCAGTATTATGAAAATAAGTCTGGGCAAATAGTCACGCTGTCAATAATAAAAGACGATTATTTTCCAAGTTTAGTAGACTATGATAAGCTGTCAAGGGTGTACAAGCGCTCAATCAGTGAAGAAGAGCTGAATGAAGCCAATACGGATGCCAAACGGCTTGCACTTTACAGAAAAGTGCAAAGCTTGACAAAAAAACCTGAAAAGCATTCTTATCTGTCTAATGCTAGTTTTAGAGAAGGAAATTATTATGAAGTATTGGAGGTTGATGGTGTTAGGTACAGGGCAAATCATGTTTTAAGCATAGAAGTAAATTATTTCACCTTCAAACCATACATAAAAAAGTGGAGCATAGATATATTAGAACTTGATTCATAATGTAACCGCAAGATGAATGTGCCGGAAGAACGTATAGAAAGTGCATAGTATCACAGTAACTTTATGTCCTGCCGGCACTTCAATAAAGAGTACTCATAATTATGGAGAGGATATCATGAGTAAAAAAAGAAGCATCCAACAATAATAATAGCAGTATTAATACTTATATTTATGCTTGGAGTCTATGATCTTTATTTAGGAGGAGTTGTTGAGCCTAATGTTATGGACAAGTACTTTGAGAAGAAACTAGAACAAATAGTAGCGCTGTCAATAACACATGATGATTACTTTCCAAGTGTGGTAGACTATGATAAGTTGTCAAGGGTATATAAGCGTTCAATAAGTGAAGAGGAGTTTAATGATGCCAATACAGATGCCAAACGGCTTGCACTTTACAGAAAAGTGCAGAGCTTGACCAAAAATCCTGAAAAATATTCATATTGGTCTAATGAAAGTTTTAGACAGGGGGATTACCATGAGACCTTAGAGGTGGATGGCGTTAAATATGATGTAAAACATGTTTTAAGCATAGAAGTAAATTATCTTACTTTCAAACCTTACATAAAGAAGTGGAGCATATATATAAGAATGCTTGATTCATAATTGTAATAGCAAGATGAATGTGCCGGCAGAACGTATATGCATACATACTAACAGTGAAAGAGGTAAAATATGTCATCAACAGCACTCAAATTACTCGCGGCATTTTTAATGCTTATTGGTGTGGCGTGTGGTACAGAAAAAGGCTGCTTCTGGCATATCACCGACTGCCGCTGGCTCGTAATATTTGCAGTTATATTTATGTTAATGTACAATGGTAAAAAGAACGCAAGATGATTATTGGGGAAGAGCATTATGATAAAGATTGCGATAATAGATGATGATAAGGGATTTTTAATAAAATATAAGAGCATGACTGAGAAATTCATGAATGGGACTGACATGGATTATACTGTTGATACATATGACAGTGCAAAGGCAGTCCTTGAGAGCGCAATGGATTATGAATTGTACTGCCTTGATGTAGAGATGCCGGGAATTAATGGATTCCAGCTTGCTGAGAGAATACGTCAGGTTCAGGGGATGGAGCCGGACATACTTTTTGTGTCGGTCAGTGAGAGAGCGGTTTTTGATGTGTTCAGATATCATGTGCTTGGTTTTGTCAGGAAGACGCATACCGAAAATGATATGCAGGAGGCAATGCAGCGTTTTGTAAAGGCCTGGGAGGATAAGAAGAAGGAATTTGAGTTTGTTACCAAAGACGGCAGATGCTTCCGCAAAATGGTCACCGACCTGATATATGCGGAAGTCAGAGGTCACACGCTTGAGCTGTACTGCAATGACGGAGTGTATAATGTTAAGGGAACTCTGAGTGAACTTGAACAGAGACTGCATCAGTATGATTTTGTACAACCGTATAAAGGATTTCTTGTTAATTGCGGTTATATAGATATGCTGGGACAGCGGGAACTGCATCTGAAGACAGAGGACAGAAAAGTAATTCCGTTAAGCAGATACAAAGCAACAGAGATAAGAAGCATGTTTATAAAATATATTAACAGTTAATAAGGGATGAGGAGCCTGACGGCAGAATGAATTACGGATTTGAGATATTTGCCAATGTTATCGAAGCAGTTATTATAATACAGTTTCTGGTGCGCTATTTTGGCGTAAGAGCCAGAAAAGCCGGACTTCCGATTATTATTCTGATGATAGCGGTGCTTGCAACAACAGTGTCCGCGTTTAATTTTATTGAATATATAAGCGTTGCCCAGGAATTTGTTATTGATGCTGTTATATTTGCAATGACATTAATTTTCCTTAGAGGAAGGGCACTTGAAAAATTACTTATTGTGCAGATGACATCTATTGTGTCGGCGGTCTCGAGCATAATGCTTACAGGACTGTTTGCCGGATGGATTAAGTACGATGACAATGGATATGCGAGCTTTGGCGTGAGCAGGGTTGTGCTTGTTGCGCTTGCACAGATTATATATCTGATATTTACGGAATATCTGCTTCATAATCGGATTGAGGACAGGCAGTATGTAAGAAACAGTACATATCTGAAGCTTAATGTTATCATAGCTGCAACGCTTGCGGGACATAATTTTCTTACAAGATACATATATGTAAATGCCGTCAGCGGAGGGATTAACCGGGAGATGTATGTGCTGATGATTGCACTGGCGGCAGTTGATATTATTATATATCAGTTATTTGTTGAGATTATAAATAATGGAATTGCGCTTCTGAAAGAACAGATGAAGAGTTCTGCGTATGAGAGTGAAAGCAGGGAAGTAGAGAATATACAGAACATTTACGATAAGACAATGAAGGCGCGCCATGAGATGAAGAGCGTGCTGTTGAATATACGGCTGATGCTTAAGTCAGGGGAACTTAAGGAGCTGGAGCAATTTCTTGATGAGGAACTTGATGTAAGACTTGCTGCTGTTAAGGCTGTCGCGACAGGAAGCAGGCTGGTGGATGCGGTATTGAACCGCTGCGTGGAACGGGCTGAAGAGACAGGTATGCCGCTTGATGTCAGGGTGGACTGTGTGCTTGACGGAGTTAATGAGATGGATATGGCTATAGTCCTGTCCAATCTTATTGATAATGCATTTGAGGCGGCAGAGCAGGCCGAGGATGCTCATATATCGGTTAAGATTAACCGCAAAGACAATTATATTAATATTCTTATTTCCAACACATGCAGTCCTGACATGAGGAATTTCGGCGGCAGATTAATGACAACCAAGAAGGACGCGGACCTGCATGGTTATGGCATTGAGAATGTAAAAGACATTATTAACAGGAATTACGGGCTTTATGAATATACGGTCAAAGACGGCATGTTTACAACGAATGTGCTGATGCATGTATAAGAGATTATCGGTGTAGACATTGTCTGTATTAATGGATAACAGGGCTTATGGGAAAATGAGAAAATTTTTCCATAAGCTCATTTTTTTACGCTTAGTTTACAAAAGAAACAGATGAATTTGATAGCGGGAAACGGCGGCATAATCTATTCTTAGCTGGTAGCTGTCAGACAGCTATTAGGAAAGGGTATGACAATGAAAAAGTATTTGTATGAAACTATGGCTGACTGTATTACACAGAAAATTAATGATGACGTCTGGCCGGTTGGGATGAAACTGCCGGGAGAAAAAGAGCTTACTGCGCTGCTTGGTGGCGGCCGCTCCACAGTACGCGAAGCTCTTGATCTGTGTGTAGAGAGAGGTCTGCTTCAGAAGAAAAATGGTGTTGGAACATTTGTTGTTTCCAAATCAGTAACACTTAATAACCCTCTGGAACAGCTGAATTCTGTTGGAGATATGATAAAAGCAGCAGGATGTGAGCCTGAAAGCGTACATTACAGTATAAGACATTGTCTGCCTGACCAGAGCATCCGCGTTGAATTCGGACTTGGCAAAGATGAGCTGATTGTAGAGATGAGCAGAGGAAGGGTGGCAAACCGCACACCGGTAGCTTTTTCGGTAAATGTATTCCCGGAAAAGTATGTTGGAGACATTTTTGACGAGGGTATCAGAGGAAAGATATTTGATAACCTGAAGGGTTATGCAGATATTGATATCAGGTATTCAAATACAAAAATAAGAGGAATCAATCCGGAACACAGATGGGACCGGATTGCGTGTGATTTCCTGAAAAGTCCGGCTGTATTGCTGCAACAGCTGCATTTTGACAAAAACGGAGAGAAGATATTTTATTCCTATGATTACTTTAACACGGATGTAATGGATCTGAATATGAGAAGAAAAATATAGTATCAGAAAAGAGAGGAATCAGTGATGAAGAAGAGATTTTTAGGCATGGTAAGTGCACTTATGGCAACTGTAATGCTTGCAGGCTGTGGCGCAAAGGCAGATGTACAGAACAATGTACAGTCAGGCGCACAGTCAGGGGCTGCCAAGACACAGGCAGTCGATAAAAATGTTAAAGGAAGCGTTATGTTATACACATCTTCGGGAGATGACTATGTAACAGATATTATAGATCTGTTTGCAAAAGAATATCCTAATATCCAGCTGAATTATTACCGAAGCGGTACAGAGGAGGTTGTGAGCAAGATTCAGACAGAGAAGAAATCAAGCGGCGTACAGTGCGATGTCGTTATGCTTGCAGATACACCTACTTTCGAGATGTTTAAGGCAGATGATATGCTTTTAAAATATGATTATCCTGAAGTGGATAAGATGTATTCTGACTTTGTAGACCCGGAGCATATGTATTACGGAACTGCAGTAGCATCAACAGGTATAATCTACAATACTAATATGGTTAAGCAGGCACCTACATCACTTAACATATTTACAGACCCACAGACAAAGGGAAAGTGTGTAATGCCTAGTCCGTTATATTCAGGTACGGCAGCATATAATCTTGGTGTATATACATCTATGAATAATCTCGGATGGAAATTCTATCAGGCAATGAAAGACAATGATATTCAGGTAGTTAACGGTAACGGCGGTGTTATCACTGCTGTATCTAACGGAGAGAAGGCATACGGAATGGTACTTGATACAGATTCTTATAAGGCTATAGATAATGGCTCTCCTATTGCATTTGCATATGCAGATGAAGGCTGTGCCTCTATCTGTGACCCGATAGCGATTATGAAGGGAACTAAGAATGAAGAAGCTGCCAAGATATTTGTAAACTTTATGCTGTCAAAGGATGTCCGTGAATTTGCAGCAAAGAACTACTATAAGACAGCTCCGAGAAAAGATGTTGAGCCTGTAAGCGGAATGAAGAGCATCGCTGACAGAAAGATTATATCAGCAGATCCAAAGAAGCTTTACTCAACTAAGGAAGATGATAAGAAGAAGTTCGATGAGATGTTCAACAAGTAATTGAGCGGCGCATAGAATGGAGATTAGTATGTCGGAAAATAAAATACGAAGGTATATAAAATATGCCGTCGGAACAGCGTTTGTATTTTTATTGTTTCTCTGGCCGCTGCTTAATATGTTCAGCGAAGCCTTCATTGCAAAAGATGAAGGCTTCACATTTGCATATTTTGCAAATGTGCTGTCAGATGCCGGATTTGCCAAAGTAATTACCAATACATTGCTGATTAATATATGTTCTATGGTGTCGGCAGGCATAGTGGGTGTATTCCTTGCATATGTGATGGCTTATACGGATATTGCATTTAAGAATATATTACATAAGCTATTGCTGATACCGCTGTTTATTCCATCTTATATCGTGACACTGGCATGGATGCAGCTGTGCATGAAGAATGGATTATTATATCAGCTGACGCATTTTGAACTGTATTCATATAAAGGAATAATTCTCATGTTTACAGTGTGCCAGTATCCGATAGTCTATCTGATGTGTCTGAGCCATTTTAGAAGGATTCCCAGAGAACTGGAACAGGCAGCGGTAGTATCAGGATGTGGACGCGTAAAGGCATTCTTTAAGGTAGTGCTGCCAATTACAAAAATAACTATTGTGAATGCAATGCTTCTTGTATTTTTATCGTGTCTGGATAACTTTGGAATAGTTGCATTCATTGGAATACCAGCTAATATAAATGTGCTCAGTACGGATATTTATAAGACAATCGTATCATCAACAAAAGACAGTTATAACATTGCCGCTGTCAAGGGCATAGTGCTTTCAGTACTTGCAGTTATCATGATGCTGGCAACACAGTGGCTGTCCGGCAATAACAAGGCTGAAAACTGTGAAAAAGAGGATATGGAACCAAGAATAATGCTTGGGAAATGGAAGTTTGTACTTGCAGGCGTAATGAGCTGCTTTATTGGTATGTTCAACATTTTTCCCTTAATTAAATTAGTGTCTTCGGCATTAACCAAAGGGCAGGGCGTTAAGCTGTCTTTAAAAACAATGTGCTTTGATAATTTCTTTAAGGTGTTAAGAAATGTAAAGTCCATGAACGGAATAAAGAACAGTATTTTTCTGGCATTAATGGCAGTCCTTCTGTGTACGGTAATCGGTATTACAATATCATATCTTTCAGAGTATAAAAAGGACAGAATAGCTTCAGGTATTCAGGCTGTTGTTACATTTCCATATTCAATTCCGGGAATTATATTGGGACTTGCAATGATACTGACTTATGCAGGATCATTCCACGGATTTACGATATATGGAACCATATGGATTCTGCTGCTGTCATATGTAATCCGCTTTACGGCGGTATCACTCAGATACGCCAATTCAGCTTTCGCACAGCTTGATACGTCAATGGATGAAGCTGCACAGATATCCGGGGCCAATAATTATGTAAAATGGAAAAAGGTAATCATTCCTCTCAGTATAGGAACCATATCTGCGGGAATGGGCCTCGTTATGATATACAGTATGATGGAGCTGACGACATCGAGCCTGTTATGGTCGGGTGGTACAGAGACAATTGGCGTTGTAATCTTTAACTTTACATCGGCAGGGCTAAGCAACATGGCATCTGCTTATTCATCAATTATCATGATTGGCGTATGTGCGGTGGCTGTGCTTTTGAAAGTCATTGACAAATCCGTCAGAACTATAAGGAGAAGGTGAAAAATATATGGCAACGGTAATAAAAGATCTGAATATGAATTTTGATGGCTATCACGCATTGAAAAATATTAACCTTACAATCAACGATGGAGAGTTCGTCGCAATCCTTGGGCCGTCAGGCTGCGGCAAAACAACGCTGTTAAGACTTCTGGCCGGTTTTCTGAAGCCGACAGGCGGTGTTATTAAGATAGATAACAGTGTGGTGGCTGACAGTAAAAAGATTACAAGTCCCAATAAGAGAAATATAGGAATGGTGTTCCAGTCATATGCTTTATGGCCGCATATGACGGTAAAACAGCAGGTTACATTCCCAATGCAGCACAGCATTTTCTCAAAATACAAGACACAGAAGAATCGCGAAGAAAGAACTGATGCTGTATTAAAGCTTGTAAATATGCAGGCTATGGGAGATAGGTATCCGTCTGAATTATCAGGCGGACAGAAACAGAGAGTAGCGATTGCGCGTGCACTTGCCAATGAACCGGACCTTTTGCTTATGGATGAGCCGCTTTCCAATCTGGATGCACAGCTTAAGATAGAGATGCGCCGTGAGATAAGCAATCTCCATAAGAACGTGGGCGGAACCGTGTTATATGTTACACATGACCAGTCAGAGGCACTTGGGATGGCTGATAAGATAGTCGTTATGAGTCAGGGAGAGATTCAGCAGATAGGAACGCCTAAGGAAATATTTTACAATCCTGTCAATCCGTTTGTCGCACGATTCGTTGGACAGAGCAATCTGATACGGGGCAGCTGGGACGGAAATGAATTCACATACGGAGAGGGTGAAAAGATTACAGATTATGAGGTGAATGATTCCTTCAAAGCCGAAAACCTGTATCCGGTCAAGGCTGACGGACTTGAGATAGTAGGACAGAATGAGTCACATTTCAGGGGGATTGTAAAAGAGGTTGAATTTCAGGGATTTCAGAATAAAATAATATTGGAAATGCAGGATAATAATCATCTGCAGGTATTTGGAGCTGCAGATGAAGAAATCAGACAGGGTGAAATGTATGGAGTCAGAATTAAAAAAAGAAAAAATATGGAAATATGATATGCACGTTCACACTAGGGAGGTAAGTCCCTGCGGCAGGATGAGCGTTGAAGAAGTTGTTAATGCTTACATGGAAAACGGTTATGACGGTATCTGGATTACTAACCATTTTCATAGGGAATTTCTCGAATTAACGGAGGGAATGGACTGGAATAAAAAAATAGATTTTTATCTGAAGCCAATCCGTGATGCAAGAAAGCATCTTAAGGATGAAGGAAAAGCTTTTCATATCGGACTTGGAATGGAACTCAGATTTCTGACAGATCCGAATGATTATCTGATATATGGATTATCAGAGGAACTTTTGTACAATGAAGCTGACAGATGGTTATACATGAATCTGCAGTCGTTCTATGAAAAATATAAGGACAGGCTGCTTATAATCCAGGCTCATCCGAACCGCGCGGACAGCTCATATCCTGCCGATATAGATTATCTTCACGGAATGGAGGCGATTAACACGTCACCGCGCCATGACAGCGGTAATGAAAAGACGCAGAAGATACTTATTATGCATCCGTGGATGATTCCTACTGCAGGAAGTGACAGCCACAGACCGGAAGATATAGGAAGAACCGGAATTATGACAGGAGAGAGTATAGACACTGAGGAACAGCTGGTGGCAGTATTAAAGAGCAGGGAGTACACGCTGATATGAGCTGTATATATGCAATTCCATTTGGACAGGCCGACTGCTTTGTTGTGGCGCTTGATACCGGCAATGGCAGAAAGTATGCACTGATAGATGGCGGAACAAGAAAGCATGGACGCAATGAATTAAAGCTTTTTTTAGAAGATAACAATATCAGCAGCATAAACCTGTTAGTCGTAACGCATATGCATCAGGATCACATAGGTTATATCCCGGAGATGGCCGGAATGCTGCATGCAGAGACGGCACTATTACCATTCCGTGCAAAGCTTATGCATGGGATGATGCTTGATAATACTGAGATGAGAGAAGATTATTTTGACATTCTCAGAATTGTAATGAATCTTGAAAAGCAGCACACAAAGATTTATTACAATAACGGTATTCATAAATATCAGTCATTTGTAATTGGGGATTACAGGCTGACTGTTATATATCCGAACAGGGACAGCGCACTGACATTGACAAATGACAGCAGCCTTATTAATGGAGACAGCTCAGTTCTGTTACTGACAAAATGTAAAAGACAGCTTGCCCTGTTCTGCGGCGATTGCTTTGAGGAAAATTTTTCTGATTTGTATTTTCAATATATGGAAGACAACTTCCTGGAAAAAGGCGTGGATGTCCTAAAGCTGTCACATCATGGGAGAAATGATAAAGGCCACATTTATTATACGGAAGATTTTTTGAAGAAAATCAGTCCCCGGAAGGTTATTATTACAAGTGATACAGACAATATTAAAAAATATTCCACTGAATGGAAGAGGATATTGGACGGAACTGATACTTACGTTATCGAAGATAAAATGATGGAGATTGGGATAGAAGAATAGGAAAATAGTGAAAAATTCTCAACAAGCGCTTATGTAATTGTAATTACAATCGCCTGTGTTATAATTTTAGCGGGTTAGCAATAACTAACTCGCTAAAATTATATATGCGGCATTATAAGGATGCCTGGAAAGGGGCGCTATGTCAGAGGGAGATAGAAAGTTTCTTGAAATAGTTG
>CAMBEF010000070.1 GCA_945865495.1 uncultured Bacteroides sp.
GAGTACATATTCATTGCAAGCACCATAATGTCTACGTTACCTGTTCTCTCACCATTGCCGAACAGAGTACCTTCAACGCTGTCAGCTCCCGCAAGCACTCCAAGCTCTGCATCACTGATACCGCAGCCTCTGTCATTGTGCGGATGTATTGAAAGAATGATTGAATCACGGTTATGCATATTCTTGGACATATACTCTACCTGGCTTGCAAATACGTGAGGCATTGCACATTCAACTGTTGTAGGAAGATTAATATAAGCCTTATGCTCCGGTGTAGGCTGCCATACATCAATAACCGCATTACATACATCAAGTGCATAATCAACTTCTGTCTGTGAGAAGCTCTCAGGGCTGTACTTGAATGAGAAGTTGCCTTCTGTCTGGTCTGCAAGCTCCTTAAGAAGCTTTGCTCCGTCTACGGCTATCT
Organism: uncultured Bacteroides sp.; assembly: GCA_945865495.1. Classification (GTDB taxonomy): domain Bacteria; phylum Bacillota; class Clostridia; order Lachnospirales; family Lachnospiraceae; genus Bacteroides_F. Next base: position 428 of record CAMBEF010000070.1, read on the forward strand.
GCTTAATCTCTTCCTTGGACTTTCTGAATACCTGCTCTCTTTGTGCAACAGATGTAGAGTTATATACATGTACTATTGTATTAGGAGCACCCTTGCATGCTTCAAATGTCTTGCGGATGATATGCTCTCTTGCCTGTGTAAGTACCTGAATTGTAACATCATCCGGAATCATATTGCGCTCGATAAGTGCTCTTAAGAACTGGTACTCTGTATCTGATGCAGCAGGGAAGCCTACCTCTATCTCCTTAAAGCCGATCTTAACAAGCATCTCGAAGAACTCCAGCTTCTCCTCAAGGCTCATTGGCTCGATAAGTGCCTGATTGCCGTCTCTTAAGTCTACAGAACACCATATAGGGGCCTTGTCGATGCAATCCTTCTTAACCCAGTCATAGCAATCCACGGGTGGCATAAAATAAGTCTTCTTGTACTGTCTGTAATCAAACATTGTCTCCTCCATTCCTGTGCGGTCTGCGCACTCTCACATTTTTAATATTTATCGTTAACTCATATTTAATAAGTAAATGGCACAGAGTTGTCACAAAAAAAATCTTCCGTCCCCACATGCTGTTGTGCATGTAAGAGACGAAAGATATATAATCTCACGCGATACCACTCTTATTCACAGTTTCCTGTGCTCTCACCGGATACGTGTATATATAAATACATTATATCCTGTCCGATGTAACGGCCGGCTCCCGGCTACGTCTACTCGCCATATATGTCATGATTCTGATGGACCCGATTCCATATGACTTTGGGGTAGCTGCTCCAAGGTGAGTTCATTGCTTTCCATCTGCTGTCTCGCACCAACCGGCAGCTCTCTGCAACAAGTCCGCAAATACTATTCCTCTTCATGGCATTTACTTATTATAAAAACTTACATCGGTAATTATACACAACTATCCGGTAAAAGTCCAGTACTATTTTAAAATAGTTATTATCCGCCGGTTATTTACTAATATTTTTAAGTTGTTTTAAATCCTCGTCAGATACAGATCTTTGTGAATATCTGGCAATCTCGTACGCTCTTGTGACTTCTCCTGCAAGCTTTTCATCAGAAGTAATGTTGTGCATTGTAATGTCACCCGGAAGCATTGCCTGTGAAATCGCCTTTGTTCCTGAACGCTTCATGCCTCTTTTTACTGCTTTACGGTAAAGCTTTCTGTATCTTTCATCTGATGAGCCGGTTTCTTTTTCTTCCGTATCCGTGTTATGCTTCTTTATCTTTTCTTTCTTATCAGTACTCTTAATAAACTCTATAACATCACTGCCTTCATTAATACTGCCTCTTTTCTGCATAAATGCATTAAGTGTCTTAATTACAGCGATTACAACAGCCACAATTATTATTATTGCCGTCATTGCAATAACAGCATTGATAAGATTCTCTATATTGCCGTCACCGTTATCCGATGTCATGTAGCCGAGGATTTCGTCCTGTGCATCTTCCTGTGGCATTGTCTGTCCTGATGATGACGTTTTCTGCCACTTGCCGAGCAGCTCAATTATCCATATAAGAGCTGTTGCTATCCCCCTGCCAAGTACTTTGCATGCGTCACTGACAAATCCGAGATGTCCTCCCGGCAATGCAAGTACAGCCATCATTGCCGCTGCCATGCAGATTATAGTGACAGCCAGCACCCAGCCGTTAACTCTGCCAAGCTGTCCTGCCGGAAAGTTCGTTGTGCTTTTGTTAAGCTCTGACACACCATTAATTCTGAACATATTCTGATAAACTACTGACAATATTGCAAATGCTGCCGCCGCCAGCACTGCCGTCTCCCGGACCGTATTGCAGCCATATGACGTTCCTGATATATATGCCGCAGCCATTACAAGGAGTGCCACATATGATATGCGTTCTTTATCAGGTCTCTGGTTCTTATACATAACATATGACGAATATAATGTAATTATAAGTACTATGATGCAATACATAAATGATTCGTTGTCATTACGTCCAAACAGTGCAGCCGCAATGACCGCTGCTATGTGGCCGGCATAAAATCTACGGTTTGTCAGTCCCGCATGACGCAGGAACCATGTCCATGCAGTTACTGCGTATACCATAAGGCATCTCCAGTAATCCCGTAAGCCATATCCGAGAGGTTCATATCCAATCACGACAGACATAACAAGAAACACTGTTCCCGCCAGTAATATTTCTATTATTGACATTACCTTTTTATTACTCATATCTTGCCACCTCCCATGGTGTTACGGATACATCTGGGCAAAACTGCAGTCCGGTATCCATTCCATCATGATATGGCAGTATCCAAGATACGGCTTTTCCCTGTCTGCACATATCATTGTACCCTGCCTGAAGAGCTTTATTGATCCCCGGGGATACCATAATACATACAGACTGCTCATCTATTCCGTCAAACAGATTCTCAACCGGTTCCATATCAAGATTGAGATCAATCCGCGCAAGGCATGTATTAACTGTCTTAATATGTGCAATTCCCTGTGCTCCGGCTACAATAAGTTCTGCACCTGTAACACGGTCACGTCCATTGCTGACTATCCCCGTGACTACGCCCTGCATGCTAAGACTCTGTACAAGTCCTGCCACAATCGATATGCTCTCTTCCTGCAGTGCTTCGTTTATAATCATGCCATCAGGCTTAAGATTCATGATAATGCAGACTTTCCTGCTTGATGTATAGTCATGAATGTTAACTTTAAGTCCGAGTGTCCTTGCAGTAGCCTTCCAGTTAATCATCTTCATTGAATCATATGTTGTATAATCACGTATACCACGCACTTCAAACGGATCTTCATACATCGCACGTCTGGTTATTATGTCTCCAAGCACATTCCTGCTCAGGACGTCTATTCTGCTTACATCTGCAATCTTTGGATATACAATAAGTTCCCTGTGCATATGCTTCTGACAGCTCATGACCTGATTCATGAATATCCCCTTCGAGACAAGTTCAATGCTGTCTATGCAGTAGACACCTCTTCTCCTGCATCGTACCGGAAGCCTTCTGGTTATCCTCTGATGAAAAAGAAGAGAAAAAACATCATTTTTATACGACTTATCCGTTACATTCGAATTAGAGTCTTCTCCTTCAAATTCAAGCTTCCTGTCCATCTGGAACTTTACATTGACAAAAGGAAGCGGAAGCCACTTGTCATTGGAAATAACTTCAACAATCTCAATCTCATCGCCACACACTGCTGAATCTGTCGAGAATCGTATATCCGCCTCAAGATTCTTTGTCCATATGCGCGTATAGATTCCTGACAGTCCAAAATATACTGCTGCTGCGGCAGCAAGCATTATAACTATCTCCATATATTCCGGCCCTTCTAATCACGCTGTGTATTCCAGTTTTCAGTCTTAAGAGGACACCTGTCAAGTATTGCCTCTACCATTGCTTTTCTGTTGTCCTTCATGACTGCTCCTGACTTCAGTACAATTCTGTGTGCAAGAACAGGAACGGCAAGTTCGCGTATATCCTCAGGTACAACATAATCTCTTGAATTAATATATGCATACGCTCTTACAGCACGAAGCATTGTAAGTGTTCCTCTCGGGCTGACACCTATTGCTGCTTCCGGAATTTCCCTTGTCATCCTTACTATGTCGGCAATATATTCCATAAGATGCGGATGTATATATACTTTCTGGGATTCATCCTGCATTCTTATAATATCCTGCTTTGTGCATACAGGGCTTACGCTCTCTGCCGGATTATCTGACAGAAATCTGTTCATCATAAGCAGTTCTCCATCCCTGTCAGGATAACCCATTGAAATCTTCATCATAAATCTGTCAAGCTGTGCTTCAGGCAATGCAAATGTACCTGCTGTCTCGATAGGATTCTGTGTTGCTATAACCACGAACGGTTCTTCAAGCTTAAGTGTCTCATCATCTATAGTAACCTGTCTTTCCTCCATACATTCAAGCATACTTGACTGCGTTCTCGGTGTTGCCCTGTTTATCTCATCCGCAAGAACTATATTGGCAAACACAGGTCCCTTTCTTAATACAAATTCGCCTGCTTTCTGATTATAATAATGTATTCCCGTAACATCTGAAGGCACAAGATCCGGTGTAAACTGTATACGTGAAAACTGCGCATCAACTGACTTTGCCAGTGTCTTCGCGATTAAAGTCTTACCTGTTCCCGGAACATCTTCAAGGAGAACATGTCCACTGGCACGCATTGCCGTAAGTATATAATCCGTAACCTTCTCCTTGCCGACAATCACTCCTGCCATATTTTTTCTAATATCATTAATTCCAGCCTGCATACCTGTCTCCATTCCTGATTATAACTTATTACTCTTCGTCATCCCCTGCAAGCTCTTCATACTCTGCTTCATCAAGAAGTTCGTCGTATCTGTCAGCAGCAGCCTCATATTCTTCCTCGTCATCAATATATTCTATTGATGGATTACCTTCCTCATCCTCAAGATATCTGTATATATACACCTCATCCTTGGGATTGCCGTCCTTGTCCTTCGGCAGCACTACAATGTAATCCTTTCCGCCGCATTCATATATTGTAAGTATTGAACACTCAACATCCCCCTCGTCAAGTGTGAGTACAAGTGTCATCTCTTCATCATCTTCGTTATGATTCTTAGCCATAATCAATAAACCTCCGTTTTCTATCCGCATTTTTAGCGCATAAATGAATTATATTATACCAATCCCAAATATTCCATTAATTTTTTGAAAAATTTATTGATTTATTAAAATAAATAATGTATCATATATCCATAAATAAAGTAAGTCGACGGCGACAATTGTGAGGCATCTTAAGTCTTATAATTGTCTTTTTTTATGTCAGACAGCGGAAAAGAGGTATTTGCCATGGATAAAATTGATAAAAAGCTTGTCACACTTCTGCAGGAAAATGCAAGAATGCCGCTCAAGGTTCTTGCTGAAAAAGTATTTCTGTCGTCTCCTGCGGTATCTGCCAGAATTGAACGTCTTGAAAAAGAAGAGATTATAGTAGGTTATGAGGCTAAGATTAACCAGCTCAAATTAGGCTACCACATAACGGCATTTATCAATCTTGAGATTGCACCCGTACAGAAGTCGGAATTCTATCCTTTTATCAAATCATGTCCTAATGTAATAGAATGCAACTGCGTTACAGGTAATTATTCAATGCTGCTTAAGGTTGCATTTCCAAGCACAATGGAACTTGATACATTCATCGGCCAGCTGCAGAAGTTTGGCAGAACAAGCACGCAGATTGTATTCTCTACACCTGTCGAGCCACGTGGAATCGATGTAAATGCAGAGATGCCTGACGATAAATAATGATTATAATAATATAAAAAGCTTCACCTCTCGGTGCCATGAAGATATTTTCCATGACCTTCCATATACGGTGAAGCTTTTTTGTTTTGCCTATCTTCCACGCACCATTCTTGACATCTGGATAATAAGCGACGGTATAATTGCCAGTATTACAATCACGGCAAGCTGTGTCATTCCAAGCGGTGCGATACAGAACAGTCCTCCGAGAGCCGGAACTGTAAGCACAATTGCAAGCAGCAATGTTCCTGCTGCAAATGCAGCAATACTCCATTTATTGCTTCCTATGCCTATTCTTTTTAAAGATTTGCTGCTTCTGCAGTTAAATCCATGAAAAAGTCTTGCAAGCGTAAGCACCGCAAATGCCATCGTGCTTGCCGTAGCTGCATCCACAGACAGCCCTGTATAAAATCCCGTAAGTGTTGATATGGCAATCATTACACCGTAGAACAAAAGCTTTAATGCAAAATCACGCGTAATTATTCCTTCCTTTGGATTCCTTGGTCTTTGCTTCATCAGCGATTTGTCTACCGGCTCCATACCTATTGCAAGCGCCGGAAGTGAATCCGTAAGCAGGTTTATAAAGAGCAGATGCACCGGTTCAAACGGCGTCGGCAGTGCCGCAACAGAACAGTACAATACAACCATTATTGCTGCCATGTTGCCTGAGAGAAGAAACTGTATCGCATTTTTGATATTTCTGAATACATTTCTTCCGTTAAGCACAGCCTTTATTATCGTGGCAAAATTATCGTCCGTAAGTATCATTGAGGCCGCATCCTTTGAGACTTCCGTCCCCGTTATTCCCATGGCAATTCCGATATCAGCTTTTTTCAGTGCCGGTGCATCATTAACGCCATCCCCCGTCATTGCTACTATTCTTCCCTTTTTCTGCCAGTGATCAACAATCCGTATTTTATTCTCCGGTGAGACTCTCGCATACACGCTGACATTTTCAATTATGCCATCAAGCTCTTCATCTGTCATTCTGTCAAGCTCCTGACCTGTAACCGCAATATCGCCATCTTCAAATATTCCGATTCTTTCAGCTATAGCTTTAGCTGTCACCTTATGGTCACCTGTTATCATAACTGTTTTTATTCCGGCTGACTTTGCCTCCATAACCGCCTGCTCTGATTCTTCCCTTGGAGGGTCTGTCATTGCAACAAGTCCGACGAACGTATATCCGCGCTCATCATCCGGATTAAGCTTCCGGCTGTTGTCTGTCTCTTTATATGCAAATGCAAGGACTCTCTGTCCCTGTTCTGAAAAAATCTCATTCTGCCTGTATATCTTTTTCCTGTCATCCGGCGTTATCGGACGTACGCCGTCAGATGCCGCAATATTCTCTGTTCTCTCCAGAATTATATCTGTTGCACCCTTTGTAAGTATCATAGGAGTGTTATGAATCATATATTTTGTACTCATTATCTTCCTGTCGGAATCAAAAGGGAGCTCCGCCATTCTCGGCATCATCTGCCTTATATTTTCCTCCGATACTCCGGCGTCGCCCAGTCCTGCGTTACGTGCCATTGTCAGCAGGCAGTATTCTGTCGGATCTCCTATCCCCTTTTCTCCATCCATAGACGAATCATTATTAAGTATTGCAATATACAGCAGATATCTGTGGAGCTGTTTTTTTATGTCAATTTCATCAGGATTTATGCAGGTACCATCTATATATACATTTTCAACAGTCATTCTGTTCTGTGTAAGTGTGCCTGTCTTATCCGAACATATTACAGATACACATCCAAGACTCTCAACCGCTTTCAGCTCTTTCATTACGGCATTATCCGCTGCCATCTTCTGTGTTCCCATAGCCTGGACAATCGTAACTATTGAGCCCAGCGCCTCCGGTATTGCGGCAACTGCCAATGCGACCGCAAACATCAGTGAATCCAGCACCGGCTGTCCCTGATATATTCTTATTCCAAAAACTATTGCAGATATGATCATTATCGCAATTGCAAGTTTTCTGCTGAAATCGTCAAGACTTATCTGAAGCGGAGTCTTTTTCTCTTTGGTTGCATTCATAAGTCCGGCAATCTTACCCATCTCAGTATCCATACCTGTTGCCGTCACAAGCACATCTGCCCTTCCATATGTGACAAGACTTCCGGAGTATACCATATTGGTTCTGTCAGCAATGCCTGCTTCTCCTTCCGGTACTTTATCTGTCTTATCAACATTCGTCGATTCACCGGTAAGTGAACTTTCATTTACCTGAAGTGAATACGAACACAGGACTCTTCCGTCTGCTGCAACCATATCCCCCGCCTCTATTAAAAGGACATCTCCAGGTACCACATTCTCAGCCGGAATTTCTGTCTTTCTGCCATCCCTTAATACTCTTGCATGAGGAGCTGACATTGCTTTCAGTGAATCCAGCGACTTCTCGGCTTTGACATACTGAATTGTTCCAAGCACGGCATTCATGATTATTACAGTAAATATTACCGCAGTACTCTCCGCATTTCCCGAAAACATCGATATTACCGCCGCTATAATAAGAATTATTACAAGCAGGTCCTTAAACTGTTCAAAAAATACCGCCGTTGCACTTTTCTTTTTAGATTCACTAATTACATTATGTCCTTTTTCCTCAAGTATCTTATTGGCTGTAACAGTGGTAAGTCCATTGCAGTCAGCTTTCATATGCACAAACAGTTCCTCTTTGCTCATACGGTATAATTCTTTGATGTCTTTCATTGTGAGCCTCCTTTATTCAGGTTATCGCTGCAGCCGCTGCCGTAACGCAGTTTACATATGAACATGTTGTCAGAATAAAAAAAGACTTTTTGCGCATACAAATAAAAATGTATACGCAAAAAGTCTTGTTCAACATAGGTTGTGCAGACCCCGGATTATCTAAAGACTATGTCTAAATGACTATGTCCATAAGACTATGTCCATAAAGACCATGGTCACATAATAATCGTACTGACGAGATTCTGCAACATGCTCCGGTGCTCCTTGATATCATTCAGTATCTCCGCATTCCTGCATGCAACTACTCCCTTTTTGTGTTGTTTATTTTATATCATTATGAGCAGCATTTGTAAAGCCCCTATTTTAAGATTTCCCTGACAAATCTCGACACCTGAAGAACTTTGTTATATCTTTCACGTACAGAGTACACATGAAGCCGTGACTTTGCCCTTGTCATCGCTACATAAAACATCCTCCGCTCTTCCTCGATTTCTTCATCAAGTGTGGCTTTACTGTATGGTGTAACACCTTCGTTGGCATCTATGATAAATACCTCCGGATACTCAAGTCCTTTTGCACTGTGCATCGTACATATTGTAACCGCATTGCTGTCAGTGCCTTTTCCGTAACGCTTTGCCGCCTGTACCTTAATCTCTTCCGTATATTGTTCTATATATGCAAACCATTCTTCATATGTATTGAACTGCGATGCACTCTCCTGCAATTCGTCGATGACAGCAAACAGATCATCTTCACTTATCCTTCGTTCCGCCGAATATTCCCTGAGATAGCAGTCATATCCGATTGCACGCCTTATATAATTAACTGCCGCCAGCGGACTGCACCTTTCAAGTACCTTAATGTCTCCCTCCAGGTCTGCTATACGTTCAACCATCCAGTCCCTGTCTGAATATCTGCTCTTCAGGATATTAAAATCAACAACCTCTTCCATAAGCATATCACGGCTTATATAACGCTTAGGTCTGTTCATTACCTGCAAAAATGTATCACGGCTTCTTGATCCCATTGCAAGCCTTATATACGCAAATATATTTTTTGCTATCCAATGTTCATACAGATTGGGGATGCTGTCTCTTGTAACAAAAGGTATGTTATATTCAATAAACTTACCCATAAGCTGTCGCCCGCCGATATTAGTTCTTGTAAGTACGGCAATATCACTGTACGCTGCCTTGCCGGCGCTTACTTCCCGTCTTATCATATCCACTATGGCTGAATTCTCTGCTATAGTATCCTGAAAATTTCTCACATCTACAGGCTCTCCGGTGGCATTAACGGTTCTTATATCTTTTTTGAAGCGTTTGATATTATGCTCAATTACACGCCTTGCCGAATTAACAATCTGCGGAGTTGACCTGTAATTCACATCAAGCTTTATTCTCATCACATTCTTGAAATCACGTTCAAAATTAAGCATAATCTCAGGTTTAGCACCGCGGAATCCATATATGCTCTGGTCATCATCGCCTACAATAAATATATTCTGTGTCTTTCCGGCAAGGAGCTTTACCACCTCATACTGCATCCTGTTGATATCCTGGAACTCATCCACAAGAATATATCTAAATTTATTCTGCCATGCCTTTAGAATGTCCGGTCTTTTTGAAAGCAGCTCATAACAATATACAAGCATATCATCAAAATCTATAAGCCTGTTACTCTCAAGCATATGTGCATAATCCCTGTATATATCCCTGAATACAGTCTCAGAACAGTTAATTGAATAATACATATCGGGATTGATTCCCTCACTCTTAACCCTGCTTATCTCTGCCAGAAGCTGTGAAATGAATTCATTCTCATCTTCCGTCTCAATCTGATATCTGGCTATGCTCTGTCTGATAGCTTCACGCTGCTGCTCTTCACGCACTATATTCTGTGCACTGTAATTATATGCATGCTTCAGAATAGTAAAAAATACCGCGTGAAACGTACCAAACGTCACGCGGCCTGCTTCTCCTGTCATTCTTCCTGCAGTATCTTCTTTTGCGGCAAGCCTTAAGAATCTTTCCTTCATCTCGCCTGCCGCCATTCTTGTAAATGTAATTACGAGAATATTCGATGGCGATATCCCATGGTCCCGTATAAGGCTGAGTGTTCTGTGCGTAATCACAGTAGTCTTGCCCGAACCGGGACCGGCAATTACCTGACACGGTCCATTAAAATGATTAATTGCCCGTATCTGGGCTTCGCTTTTATTCATCAGCCAAGTTCCTTCTCTAACATCTCAATTCCCTTGCGTATTCTCGCAATGCTCTCATCCCTGCCGATTATATCCATAATCTCAAATGCACCACCAGGCGTCATCTGCTTGCCCGATACTGCCGTACGCAGAGGCCATAATGCAAGCCCGTTCTTAATTCCCTTATCTGCAACAAATTCCATAACTCTGTCATGGAGATTCTCTGCTGAGTAATCATCAATAGCCTCAAGCATAGGGAGCATCTCCTTAAGTATTGCAAGTGAATTCTCCGAATTTGTCTTCATCTTCTTGTGTGTATACATTGCTGTATCATACTCCGGAAGTTCCTCAAAGAAATCAATATGTCCCTCA
>CAMBEF010000071.1 GCA_945865495.1 uncultured Bacteroides sp.
CGAAAATTTACTCCGCTAAGGTTGCACATATTTAAAAAAGCTGCACAAAACCGTCATTTTATCCATACGGCTTTGTGCAGCAGTCTGCCCTCGCAATTGTTCTATCTTACATTCTCATCATTATCTATGTGGATATCCTCACCGGCAATATGCAGTGTCACATTCTTCATGTGGATATCCTGTGCATTGCTTATTGTAAGTCCGCTGTCCGCGGTAATCTCCGAATCCTCAAGGGTTATTCCATATACCGTAGGCATGCCCTGTCCCTCAGGGAATGCAATTCCTTCTGCCTTGAAGGCTGTCTTAGCGCCAACGCAGGTGATATTCTTCATATTGACATTACGGAATACCGGAATATCTTCAGTGCTCACAAATACATCCTCATCCTTCTTCTCATGCTCAAGCTTATAAAGAGAATATCCCATTGTAAATATTATTGCTTCACCTACAATGCCTGTCATATTGATATTCTCAAGATTAATATTCTCAACAATACCACCTCGTCCAAGCTGGCTCTTGAATCTTATTCCCACGTCAGTACCCATGAATGCACAGTTCTGCACATAAACCTCGCTCATGCCGCGTGACATCTCACTTCCGACAACAAATCCGCCATGTGCATGCATTACGGTACAATCATGGATATATACATACTTAGTAGGAGTCTTGATTCTGCGTCCAATCTCATTCTTACCGGACTTAAGACAGATTCCGTCATCACCTACTTCAAACTTTGTATTGTAAATCTCCACATACTGGCATGATTCAACATCTATACCATCACCATTCTGTGCATAATATGGATTCTTTATAAATGCGTTACTTACTGTAAGATTGGTACAAAGAAGCGGATGCACGTTCCATGCCGGTGAATTCTGAAGCGTAACTCCATCAATAAGCACTCTGTCGCATCTTACAAAATTAACCATTACCGGCCTGTAAAAATCATAATGTCTTTCTGCCTTCTTAAGTGCATCCGGGTCATCCAAAGACGGTTCACCTTCCATGCAGCCGTCATATGAAGTAACTGTAGGGAACCACATTCCGCCTTCATTAGTCGGAATTACTGTATCAGGGCTTGTCGCAACAAACTTGTCCCACTGCCTCTGTGTAACCTTAAACTTCTTAAGAGGTCTCCACAGTTCTCCATTACCGTCTATTGTTCCTTCACCTGTTATGGCAACATTCTGCGCGTCTGCTGCCATTATCGGAGACACTGTCCTGATTCTCGGCTGTCCCTCATAATCTGAGATAATAAGCGGATATTCCTCCCTGTTCTTGTCAAACATAAGCACCGCACCATTCTCTACATGAAGGTCAACACCCGTAAGTATTCTTACCGGTCCCGTAAGCCACAATCCGGAAGGTACAATTACATGCCCACCGCCTTCTTCCGAGCATGTTCTTATTGCAGCATTGATTGCTTCTGTATTGGACACACGTCCGCCCGCTACAGCTCCGTAATCTCTTATATCATACTGTGCTTCCCTGAATACGGGACGTTCAACTTTAAAGCTTATATCCATCTTAATATCAGTCTCCATTCCAATGATTTCCTAATTGTTAAATTCATTTAATCCGATTACAATATCGCAATGCGGATTACTTATTAATCTTCTTTCTTGCCTCATCCGTTATGTCACGCTGTACGGCGACCTCATTCTCAATATTACGTGCAGCCTCGTTAGCTGTATATGCAGCCTCAACAACTTTATTAAGTACGTTGCTGACCACACATGCCTTCTCCTGCTGTTTCTGTGCATTATCATAAATGCTGTGCATTGAATCTATTGCATCCTTTACCGATGACTGCACCTTGGTAATCGTGTCAGTTATCTCTCTTGATGACTTAGATGACTGCGCTGCGAGATTACGTACCTCTCCTGCCACAACCGCAAATCCTCTTCCCTGTTCACCGGCCCTGGCAGCCTCTATCGATGCATTAAGTGAAAGGATATTCGTCTTGTTGGCAATTCCGCTTATTACAGTGACAAACTTCTCAATCTGTGCTGAAAGCTGTTCAAGCTGGTTTATCTTCTCAGATGCATCATTAACAACTTCATTCATGTCGCTTATCATCTTAAGAATCTCTTCTACACTTCCGATGCTGTCTCTTACCATATTAAGAGAAGTATCAGACGAATTAATAACGTCAAATGCATCCTTTTCAAGTCTGTCCTGTGACTCATCAAGTCCTTCCAGAATAGTTCCGAGTTCCTTAAATGAATTGTCTTCCATAGTAATCTCCAATCATCCTAATATCCGTTCATAACAATATATTACACAAATATTTCCAGCGCATCACTCAGATTACGCACACCTATAAGTTTGATTTTACCATTATCTGTAACATTTTTCAAGCATACCTCCGGCAAAATGCACGTGTCAAAGCCAAGCTTAACCGCTTCATTAATTCTCTGCTGCGGCTGGCTTACCGCCCTTACTTCTCCGGCAAGTCCGACTTCTCCGAATATTATCGTTCCCGAATCTATCTCACGGTTTCTGAAGCTCGACACAAGTGCCATTACAATTCCAAGGTCAAGTGCCGGCTCATTAACCTTAAGTCCGCCGGCAACATTTACATAGGCATCGCAGCCTCCGAGATGTATTCCTACCCTCTTCTCAATAACCGCCATAAGGAGATTGACACGGTTGTAATCTGTTCCTGCCGCCGTTCTCCTTGCCATTCCAAAGCCGGAATCGCAGACAAGTGCCTGAACCTCAACAAGCATAGGTCTTGTTCCCTCCATAAGGCATACAACAACCGAGCCTGACGCACCCTCCGGCTTACCGCTCAGCATATACTCTGAAGGATTGGCGACTTCGTTAAGACCATTCTCTCTCATCTCAAACACACCAATCTCATTAGTGGAACCGAATCTGTTCTTGACACTTCTTACAATTCTGTATGCCGCATTGCGGTCACCTTCAAAATACAGCACTGTATCCACCATATGTTCAAGCACTCTCGGGCCCGCAACAACACCTTCCTTAGTCACATGGCCTACAATAAATATTGATATTCCCATGCTCTTTGCTGTCTGCATAAGAACAGAAGTAGATTCCCTTACCTGGCTTACACTTCCCGGTGCAGAGCTTATCTCCTCACGATACATAGTCTGGATTGAATCGATTATTACAATATCAGGCTTAACTGACTTAATTGCCGACTCTACCGCCTCAAGATTCGTCTCGCACAAAAGCTGCATATTATCCGTAAAATCACCAATACGTCCTGCTCTTAACTTAATCTGCTTAAGTGACTCCTCACCTGATATATACAGTACATTCTTACCCGCTGCAGAGACATTGCGGCACATCTGAAGAAGAAGTGTTGACTTACCTATTCCCGGGTCTCCCCCTACAAGAACAAGAGAGCCTTCTACAATCCCGCCCCCAAGCACTCTGTCCATTTCTTCAAAGCCCGTAGGTGTCCTGTCCGCATCCTCAGTGCTTATATCCTTAAGTGTTACAGGGGCAGCAGACTCATGCAATGACGCCGCACGCCCCTTTGAAGTCTTTGCCCCTACAGGCTCCTCAACAAATGTATTCCACTCCTTGCATGCCGGACACTGCCCCGACCACTTGGCAGATTCATATCCGCATTCCCTGCAGAAGAAAGCTGTCTTACTCTTCGCCATTATTATCTCCATTCTATTACGGATATTGTCAAAAAAGGCTGCCACACTGACGCGACAGCCCTTTTAAACAATATATAAATCTTAAATATCTGATTATGCCTTAGTGATAACCACTGTTGTAGCGTTACCTTCCTGAAGATCTACACTTAACACAAGCTTACCGCCGATGTTAGTCTTCATCTTGCCTGCATAATCTCCGTTAACCGAGACCTCATACTCAGCTCCCTCTTCCATCTCAAGAGTAATCTGGGCATCATTATCTCCTTCTACCTTAAAGCTTGTCTCTTTCTCATTCTGTCTGAATTCATTGACAGCCGTTCCCGGTACGGACTCATATACGAACATTCCGTTACGTTCAAGCTTTGTAATCTCATTAAACGTCTTGACCTTATAGGAATCTCCGCAATATTCATAATCTGAAAGCTTTGACTTTGTATCTAACTTATAGTTACCGAAACTAAGTGTTCCGTCAGCTTCGGTACGGATAAGCTCTTTAACTACTGGCATCTATCTGTCCTCCTCTAATGCATTTTTAAACCTAGCTAAATTATACAATAAAATCGTCTGTATTTCTATCCTTTTATTTTAAATTTTTTGTGAAATCAGTATCACATTATAATAATTTCTGAAATATCAGGCGTCACATTCCCTGACTATCTGTTATAGCCTCTCTTGCGCTCAAAATCAAGCTTTCTATCCTTACATGTAACAAGGACACGGTTTCCCTGCTTAATTGTTCCTTCAAGAATCTTCTCAGCCATAGGGTCTTCAATCTCCGTCTGTATCGCTCTCCTCAACGGTCTTGCGCCATACTTGGAATCATATCCTTTGTCGATTATATATTGCTTTGCCTCTTCAGTGAGTTCAATTGAAATCTTCATCTGCTCAAGAGTTCTTGCATTAACATTCTTAATCATGATATCAACAATCTTCTCCATGTGGCTCTTATTAAGAACATGGAATACAATTATCTCATCAATACGGTTAAGGAATTCAGGCTTGAAGAGTCTTCTTACCTCTTCCATCACACGGCCCTTCATCAGCTCATGATTCTGCTTCTCATCGCTGCCGACATTGAATCCAAGCGTCTTAGGTGCAACAATATTCTCAGCTCCGGCATTGGATGTCATTATGATTACCGTATTCTTAAAATCGACAACTCTTCCCGTAGAATCAGTTATATGTCCATCATCAAGCACCTGAAGAAGTATGTTAAATACATCCGGATGTGCCTTTTCAATCTCATCAAAAAGTATTACGGAATATGGATTACGGCGTACTTTTTCACTAAGCTGGCCGCCCTCATCATATCCTACATATCCCGGAGGTGAACCAATTATCTTAGAAACCGTATGCTTCTCCATATACTCAGACATATCAACTCGTATGAGTGCACTCTCACTTCCAAACATTGCGTCTGCAAGTGCCTTGGAAAGCTCCGTCTTACCTACACCTGTAGGTCCTAAGAACAGGAATGAACCTATAGGTCTCTTAGGATCCTTAAGTCCTACACGTCCACGCCTTATAGCCCTGGCAACGGCCGTTACCGCTTCGTCCTGACCGACAACTCTTGCATGAAGAGTCTCCTCAAGCTTCATAAGCCTCTCTGACTCTGCAACTGCCAGCTTCTGTACCGGAATCTTAGTCCACATTGCAACAACATCAGCAATCTCATTCTCACCCACAAAAAGCTGCTGCTCTGTCTTAGTCTTCTCCCATTCTTCACGGCTTTTCTTTACCTTTTCACGAAGCTTATTCTGCTTTTTCTTTATCTCTCCTGCATCCTCATATGCCTCATGGCGTATGCAGTCTTCTTTTTCATTCTCAAGCTGTGATATCTGGCTCTCAAGTTTCTTAATTGAATCCGGCATTGAGTATGATGAAAGCCTTACCTTGGATGCTGCCTCATCTATAAGGTCTATAGCCTTATCAGGAAGAAATCTGTCATTAATATATCTTGATGACATCTTTACCGCCGCTTCAATTGCCTCGTCAGTAATCGTTACCTTATGATGTTCCTCATACTTAGGTCTTAGACCCTTGAGTATAAGAACCGCCTCATCTTCTGAAGGTTCTTCAACCCTTACAGGCTGGAATCGTCTCTCAAGCGCCGCATCTTTCTCAATATACTTGCGATACTCTTCAAGTGTTGTGGCGCCTATAAGCTGTATCTCACCTCTTGCAAGTGAAGGCTTAAGTATATTGGATGCATCAATTGCTCCTTCCGCTCCGCCTGCCCCGATTATTGTATGCAGCTCATCAAGGAACAGAAGCACATTGCCCGCCTGCGTTACTTCTGCTATTACTTTTTTAATTCTCTCTTCAAATTCCCCACGATACTTGGAACCTGCAACCATGCCTGAAAGATCAAGCGTTACAAGTCTCTTGTCCTTTATCGTGTCAGGCACATCGCCAGCAGCTATCTTGGCAGCTATGCCCTCAGCAATTGCAGTCTTACCAACACCCGGTTCACCTATAAGGCACGGATTATTCTTAGTACGTCTGCTTAATATCTGTATTACTCTCTCTATTTCTTTTTCTCTTCCTATGACAGGGTCAAGCTTACCTTCCCTGACAAGCTGTGTCAGATCTCTGCTATACTGGTCAAGTGTCTGCGTACTGTTCTTTCTGTCTCTTGGCTTTCCATTCTGGAAATCTTCCTTGTAATTGCCTGTATCTTCGCCCATGGCAATCATAAGGTCAACATAAAGCTTTTTGATATTGACACCTATTGTGTTAAGAAGCCTTGCTGCGACACTGTCTGACTCCTTGATTATTGCAATAAGAAGATGCTCTGTTCCGATAAGCGGAGACTTAAATCTTATCGCCTCCCTTGAAGCCGCCTCAAGAATTCTTCTTGCCCTCGGTGTATAACCTGACGGTTCCTTAACCCCAATTCCGTCATCAGGTGTTATTAACTGGTTAACAAGATCAATTATCCTTTCTTCGTCAACATCATGTCTTTCAAGCACCGCAGAAGCAAGCGAATCCTCTGTCTGAAGAAGTCCGATAAGTATATGTTCTGATCCTATATACCCGTGTCCAAGCTGGACTGCCACAAGTCCTGCAGCCTGCAGCGCCTCTTCTGCTTTCTTTGTAAATCTGCTCTGCATATATTCATCTCCATTCTTATACTATTTGAGGAAGATTATTCCTTATAAATGTTGCTCTCGCAACTTCAAGCTCAGTAAGCTCCAGCTTGCTGTTGCAGGCAAGCTGCAGATTATATGGCTGTATTCCTATCATAAGCTGATATACGGAATATCCTTTTTCCATATTATCTCCAAACATACCGAGTGCAAGCCCCATTCTGAATTCAGACAGCAGCACAAGCGCATCCTTAAGCGACAGCTTCCTTGCATATCTTAACACTCCGTATGACCTGTAAGCCGCATCCTCTGCCGCTACCTGCTGAAGCTTCATATACTGCTGCCTTCCAAGACGCTCCTGTTCAATTATCTGTCCTGCTATATTATCAAGATTATCAATCAGCTCCTGTTCGGTAAGACCAAGTGTAGTCTGATTGGATATTCTGTATATATCCCCCGGTGAAGAACTTCCCTCACCAAACACACTTGTCATCTTAAGTCCGAATCTTCCAAGCTCACTCATAATTCCTGCAAGCTGCCCCGTACCCGACAAGGCCGGAAGGTGAAGCATATATGATGCTCTCATTCCTGTTCCTACACTTGAAAGACATGTTGTAAGATATCCGTACTTCTCGTGGTATGCATACGGTACATGCCTGCCTATTATATCATCTGCCGATGATGCCTTATGGTACGCACTCTTCATATCCCTGCCTGAGACAAAGCTCTGTATCCTTATATGGTCTTCTTCATTAATCATAACCGATACGTCTTCCTCAGGTGATACAAGTCCTGCAGCATACTTCTGCTCCATAAGGAATCTGCTTATTGTGTGCCTCTCTTCCATCGCATGCTTCTGATATTCGTTAAGATCCTTAAAATTATATCCGGTGTAATCTGCAAATTCCGCACACCCGGATAACTCTGTCATAGTCTTATCTATCATGTCAGAAGCTGATTTCTCATCCAGCTTCAATGAGAAATTATAATCCCTGATATTCCTTGCAAGCCTGACACGGCTCGATATTACAACATCACTGTCAGGCCCATTATTCTCAAACCATCTGGCCATAATTATCTCCATTCCCGCACGTTAATTACCGTTCCGTAGCTCACGTATCCTGTCTCTTAACATGGCAGCATCTTCATAATTCTCAAGTTCAACCGCCTCTTTGAGCTTTGCCTGAAGAAGATCTATCTCTTCTTCCGCATTAATCTCTTCCTCACCTGTCTCATCAGCCGTATCAGCCAACGGTGCCTCAGCATATTTCTTGCCTGTATGAATATTGCTTCCGTGTATCCTTCTTATGTTGTCATCTATAAGCGGTCCAAATACATTATAGCACTCTGCGCACCCGAACTTGCCAACCCGTGTAAACTCTTCAAAATTCATTCCGCACTTAGGGCATACAATATGTGCCATCGGGTCATCCGCCGTATCCGCATCAGCTCTTCCTGCCGCAAAAAGTCCCGTAAGGAACTTTGCAAACGGCATATCAGCACCAAACATACTTCCATACTCTGCCGGCATAAGCTTTGATGCACACTCACTGCATATGTGGTGCTCGCTTCTGACTCCGTTAACAAGTTCCGTATAATGAATCGTCGCTTCCCTTTCATTACATCTCTCACAAAGCATAACGTTCAACTCCTATTTTATATAGTCATCAATAATATTATCAACCATCGTATGAATCTCATCCTTAGTTATGCACTTGCACATAGCCTGTGCTATTACAACCCTAAGCTGCTTCTCAAGCCTTTCCAGCGCCTCGAGCTTATCAGAATCAACTGCTATGATTGCGCCATGTCTCCTGTCAAGCTTAATATAACCTTCCTGCTTAAGTATAGTATATGCTTTATTAACTGTGTGCATGTTGATTCCGACATCATCCGCCATCTGCCTTACTGAAGGCAGTGAATCCCCCTCTTGAATCTGTGATGTTGCAATCCCCAGAATAATCTGATTACAAAGCTGCATATACAATGCTTCATCACTGTTAAAATCTACCGTTACAACAATCATTGTCTGCACCTCCCAGTATCTTTTGTTATATATATGCTATAACAAGAAAGGCATTTTGTCAATATATCCTGATGCAGGAGCGCTAATTCTCTCCTGCATCAGCAATATATTAATAAATGCCTTTTTTACGGCAGACATACAACTGCCCAAAATACACCACGCCTGCAATGACAAGCGACACAAGAAGTGACACCGTATTGCCTGTAAATGCATGAAAAAGCCTGTATGTAAGCCATGCTGCGATTCCCATTACAACCGAGCAGATAAGTGGAATCACATATGTTATTTTGATTTCCTGTATGTAACCTATTTCATTATACAGTTCTATAAGATTCAGTATAAATATTATTACCGGAAATGATGCACTTCCTATTACAAGCGCATATATTCCAAGTCTTGTAAACTTAAGAAGTCCCCATGTCAGAACTATATGGACAATAAGTGAAATAAACGAATGTCTCACCGGAGAATTAATCCTGTCAATTCCCTGCAGCGCAGATGAAGTAACTGTTGACATTGTGTAGAACACAACCGCAATTGCGCCTATCTTAAGCATCATTGCACCCTCAGCGCTGTTATATCTCGGAAATAAAAGCTGTATTATCGGGCCGCCAAGCATTGTAAGACCGACAAATGACGGAATAGCAATCATCATATTAATCTTTATCGTCGCTTCAATCTTGCTTCTTATATCATTAATCTTGCCCTGTGCATACGATGCCACAACACTCGGAAGCATTGATGACGACATTGCAGATGCCACACCCATCGGAAGATTAATAAGCATTATATAACTTGAATTATAATTACCGTTCGTCTTGGATATCACATCCGAAGCAGTTCCTATTGACTTCATGATATTGGCATACATAATATCATCAATTGCCGCACTGATCTGATAAAATGTCTGGCCTATCATTATAGGTATAGCAGTAAGAGCAATCAGCCTGCAAAGCTCTGCCGTTGTCTCAGTGGCTCCCCATCTGTCATGATTCATCTTTCTTGTAAATGCAGGCCGGTACACCATATACACAAAGCCCACAAACAGCAGTGCAGTAAGTGCACCCATTGCCGTACCAAGTGTTCCGCCTGCCGCGCCATATGCCGCAACATCAGAAGCGCCTTTATAAGCCTTTACAAGGAGATACCCTGCAAGCACACTCACTATTGCATTGACAATCTGTTCCGCAAGCTGCGATACGGCAGTCGGAATCATTGTCCCATGTCCCTGAAAGAAGCCACGGAACACACCGAGTGCCGCAACTATAAGGACTGTAGGTGCAAGCACCCTAAGAGGCATTGATACTCCCGGATAGCTGCCCGCATATACGACATTTTCAAGGAAATCCGCGCCGAAGAATATGAGAAGTGCTGCCGCACCACCTGTACATAATGACAGAATCAGTGCTGTTTTGAACACTCCGAAAGCGTTACTGTACTGTTTTTCAACAAGTCTTGCCGAAACAAGCTTTGATACTGCCATTGGCAGCCCGTAGCATGATATTATAAGCGCAATATTATAAATATTATATGCGACACTATATATTCCATTGCCTTCACTGCCAATAATGTTAAGGAGCGGTATTCTGTATACCATTCCGATTATTCGAACCAGGATTCCTGCCATGGCAAGAATTCCACCATGGATTATGAACTTTTTTCCGATATTGTTATTCTCAGACATGACAAGCCTCTCTCTGAACCTTTATCACTTAATTGCAAAATCTGCAAGATACCACTTGCCGCTCTGCTTTACAAATACATATGAAAGGTTAGTATCATACGTCTTATCGCCTGTATTCCAATTAACATACAAATCAAAATGGACATCACAGGAGAAGCAGTCATCTGAATACTTAACAAAATTACTTATCTCATTGGATTTGAACTCATATGTATAATTCTTACCCCAAAGGAACGCCCATACAGCCGGAATGTCACTTACATACTTCTTGGCATTACCTGTCATATAACTCTTAAGACGTGTAAGGCTTCCCTTGTTAATTATATATTTACCATATTCAATATTAATATTCTTAATATTGTCACTCTGGCTTGCAA
>CAMBEF010000072.1 GCA_945865495.1 uncultured Bacteroides sp.
TTTAGACCGTAATTAATATAATCCGTGATTTTTATAAGTTCAAATGCCGCAAGATAATAATATATCACAATATAACACCTCCGGATTATTTTAAGGATTACAATGACGGCTCATACCGTATCTGCAAGAAAGGGTATGAAGAGGTGAAGTCGCTTGCGGATAAAACAGATTACTGCATTGCAGTTTCTGAATATAACAAGCAGAATCTTCGTGAGATGGGATTTACATGCCCGATAGATGTGCTTCCGATTCTCATACCTTTTGAAGATTACGATAAGAAACCTAATGAAGATGTCATCAGAAAGTATTCGGATGATGGCTGGGTTAATGTGCTTTTTACGGGAAGAATTGCACCTAATAAGAAGCAGGAGGATGTAATAAGGGCGTTTGCTTACTACAAAAAATATTACAATCCAAAGTCAAGACTGTTTCTTGTGGGTTCGTCAGGAGGAATGGAACGTTATCACAGAAGGCTGATAAGTTATATTAATGCACTTGGCGTAAGAGATGTAATATTCCCGGGACACATAAAGTTTGATGAGATACTTGCCTACTACAGGGTGGCGGACGTATTCCTCTGTCAGAGTGAGCATGAGGGATTTTGTGTACCGCTTGTGGAAGCCATGAAGTTCGGAGTTCCGATAGTTGCTTATGACAGCTCTGCAATAGCTGGGACACTTGGCGGCAGCGGAATCCTTATGAAAGAGAAGAATCCGGTACTTACGGCAGGAGTTATAGACAGAGTTGTTAAGGATGAAGAACTTCGTAACAGCATAATTGCAGGCGAGAAGAAGAGACTTGAAGATTTTGATAATGAGAAAATAGCCGGCAGATTTGAGAAGCTGCTTGCTGATTTTATTGCTAAGAGGTAGAACAATGGAGACAGTGTCACAAAAACGTAAAATTGCGCTTGTGGTGCAAAGATACGGGCTTGAAGTCAATGGTGGTGCAGAGATGCTTGCAAGAACTATGGCAGAGCATCTGAAAGACAGATATGATATTGAGGTCCTTACAAGTAAGGCTGTTGATTATGTAACGTGGAAAGATGAGTACACGGCAGATGAAGAAGTAATCAATGGAATAAAGGTCCACAGATTTGGTGTAACACAGCCGCGTAATCCTAAAAAGTTTGATGCATTTTCCGGCAAGGTAATCGGAAGACCGCATTCAATGGAGGATGAGGAGCAGTGGTTCGACCTGCAGGGTCCGCTTGTTCCGGGACTGATAGATTATATAAGAGACCACGCAGATGACTATGACGCATTTGTGTTTATGACATATCTTTATTATACGACGGTTAAGGGACTTCCGCTTGTTAAGGATAAGGCGATTCTTATATCAACAGCACATGATGAGCCGCCAATCTATCTTCAGACATTTGAGAAGCTGTTTCTTATGCCGAAGGGTATGTTCTATCTTACATTTGAAGAAAAGAAGTTTGTTGAAAGAAAGTTCGGCAACGGACATATAATTAATAATGACGGCTACGGCGGCTCAGGAGTCGAGATTCCGGGTGAGGTGGACAAGACAAGGCTTAAGAGGGAAAAAGGCGTTGAACACTATATGCTTTATGCCGGAAGAATAGATGAAGCCAAGGGATGTAAGGAGTTATTTGAATTCTTCAGAAGGTATAAGAAAAACAATCCGTCAGACCTTAAGCTCGTTATGATTGGTAAGCCGGCTATGCCTATTCCGAAAGATGATGATATAATGGCACTCGGATTTGTAAGCGAGCAGGAAAAGTATGACTACATGGCAGGAGCAGATTTCCTTATAATGTCATCACCATTTGAGAGTCTTTCGATTGTTGTTCTTGAGTCGATGACACTTAACAGACCGGTACTCTGCAACGGAAGATGCGATGTCCTTAAGGGACATTGTGTTAGAAGCAACGGTGGTCTGTATTACAAGGATTACTATGAATTTGAAGGCTGTGTCAACTACCTTCTCAGTCATCCCGATATTGCGGATGGCATGGGACGCAACGGACATGAATATGTTGAGCAGAACTTCAGATGGGATAAGATTTGTGACCGATTTGAGGATGTTGTTGAGCGCGTGTGCGCTTCCGGTTCAGGTGAACAGAGGTAGGATATGAAGACGATAGCATTTGTTTGCCCATGGTATGGGGATAATATTCCGGGTGGAGCTGAGGCTGCACTGAGAGGAATTACAAGTCATCTGCATGATGCAGGACTTCCGGTTGAGATTCTTACAACGACAGTTGAGCAGTTTACGGCAGACTGGAACAAAGATTTTTACCCGGAGGGTGTTACGAAGAATGCTTTTGGTGTTGACGTAAGGCGTTTTAAGATCCGTAAGCGTGACGTTAAGGCATTTGATTCAGTTAATTACAAGCTTATGAATGGCATACGTCTTACGGATAAGGATGAAGAAGTATTTAACCGTGAGATGATAAACAGCCCGGCTATGTATGACTATATCCGTGATAATAAGGATAACTACCAGTGCTTTGTATATATTCCGTATCTTTTCGGAACAACATATAACGGAGTTGCGGCATGTCCTGAGAAGTCGGTGCTTATACCGTGCTTCCATGATGAGGGATATGCACATATGAACAGTTTTGCCAGGATGTATTCCAAGGCAGCCGGAATGCTGTTTAACGCACAGCCTGAGCTTACACTCACGAAGTCTCTTATGGATCTCAGCAAGGTGAGAACAGAGGTCATGGGACTTGGAGTGGACACTGAGATTAAGGGCAGTGCGGAAGATTTTCATAAGAAGTTCGGAATTAATGAGCCGTTTATACTGTATGCAGGGCGTAAGGATGCAGGCAAGAATGTAGACACGCTGCTTGAGTATTTTGCAAGATATAAGGCTAATGCCAAGGAATATATTAATGTATACGGCGTGCATGTTGAGGATTACCTCAGGGAAAAACAGGCATCGGAACCGGAAGTACGTTACGTTGATGATGTTGATTACAAAGAGCACAACAACGAAGGCGGACGCTACGATACAGACAATATATTGGGAATACCGGTGGAGACTGCAAAGGCTGATGATAATTATTATGTGTTCTTTCCTAAGTATCATAATGAGGATAAGCTTAAGCTGGTGCTTATCGGCGGAGGCAGTATAGACATACCGGAGTCAGTTAAGGCTGACGTCCATGACCTCGGCTTTGTTGATATACAGGATAAGTATAATGCGTATGCGGCAGCACAGCTTCTGTGCCAGCCGTCAAAGAACGAGAGCTTTTCGTTTGTTATCATGGAAAGCTGGCTCTGTCACAGACCGGTGCTTGTGCATAACGGCTGTGAGGTAACAAGACATTTTGTACAGGATTCCAATGGCGGTCTTTATTTTGATAATTATTATGAATTTCAGGAGACTGTAAATTTCATACTCCATAATGAAGATGCAGCCGTTGCAATGGCTGAGAATGGCAACAGATATGTTATGGAGCATTTTGCCTGGGATGTTATTGTTAAGAAGTATACGGAATTTTTCAAAATGTTTGACTGATCGTAAGGAGAAAAAATTGAAGGGGAACAAAATATTTCTGATAGACGGACGGTTCCTTGAATCAATGGCAACCGGCGTCGACAGATATGCATTTGAGACAATTAAAGAACTCGACAGGATATGTGGCGATGCCGGATTTGAGGTGCGGCTTCTTGTTCCGGATACGGTTAAGTCTGAACATGCTGATACGGCAGCAGTTGTTGATGCATTCCACAATATAAGAGTATACTATGTAAAGCGTGGAAGCAGATGGACGCAGGTTACATTTGCACTGCATGCATGGAAGCTGGGAGCTGTGCCGGTTAATCTGTGCAATGAAGTATCAGTTATGGCACCAAAGGGAATTGTGTGCCTGCACGATACATGTTATGCTGATTGTCCGGAATTCTTCCCGGAAGATGAGGTTAAGTGGTTCCTTGGTATATACAGAAGAATTGCAAAAAAAGCGGCGGTCATTCTGACAGTATCGGAGTTCTCAAAAAAGAGAATAGAAGAGGTGCTGGGTGTGGCTGCAGACCGCATTGTGGTAGCCGGCAATGGCTGGCAGCATTTTGAAAAGATTCAGCCTAATGAATATATATTTGATAGATTAAAAGGTGTTGAGAAGGGAAATTATTATTTTACCCTGTCATCAGCCAATAAAAATAAAAATGCCGAATGGGTTATATCGGCGTCACAGTGTAACCCGGATGCGGAGTTCATTATGGCGGGCAGAAAGCTTGACCGGGTGATTGAGTTCAGCAAGTATCCGAACGTGCATTATGCCGGGGCGGTAACTGATGAGGAGGCCAAAGCACTGATGATGCATTGTAAGGCATTTGTGTTCCCATCATGGTATGAGGGATTCGGAATACCCCCTCTTGAGGCCATGAGTGCCGGCGCGCGGGTGATTGTGTCAGACAGGGCAAGTCTTCCGGAGGTATTTGGCAGATCGGCACATTATATACAGCCGGATAATCCGGTGGTGCATTTTGAAAGTCTTCTCAATGAACCGGTACAGAGTTCAGATGAGATTTTGAAGAAATACAGCTGGACCAGAACTGCACAGACAGTTATGCAGACGCTGGCGTCATTTTAAAAATATGTTGGAGGGTACCTGAAATGTCATTTATTAATCTGGAGTATTTCCTGTTTGTGGCTGTGGGACTTGTGGTGTATTACATAATGCCTAAGAAGATTCAGTGGGTGGTTCTTCTGCTTATGAGTTATGTATACTATCTGTCATTCAAGGTAGAGGCAGTTGTGTACATTATATTTACAACACTTGTTACATTTGCGGCAGGACTGCTTATCGAGAAGGCAGAGACAAAGGGCAAGGAATGGCTTGCGGCTAACAAGGAGACAATTGACCGCGACCAGAAGAAAGCTTTTAAGGCAAAACTTAAGAAAAAGAAGAAGGCACTTATGCTTGCAGCAGTTGTTCTTGATTTTGGACTGCTTGCATTTGTAAAGTATACAAATTTCTTTATCGAGAATATCAATGGCATAATCGGTAACAGAATTAATGCAATTGACATACTTGTTCCGCTGGGAATATCATTCTATACATTCCAGTCAGTAAGCTATGTTATAGATGTATACTGGGGCAAGGTAAAGGCTGAACGCAATCCGTTCAAGTTTGCACTGTTTGTATCTTTTTTCCCGCAGATAATGCAGGGACCTATCGGACGATTTGATAAGCTTGCGCCACAGTTCTTTGCGCCGCATAAGTTTGATCTTACAAGAATTGAGTACGGACTTCAGCGTATATTCTGGGGATTTTTTAAGAAACTGATTCTTGCGGACAGGACAGCGGGATATGTTAATAATGTATTTGTTAATAACTATCAGGCATTCAACGGTTTCTATGTAATAGTTGCGGTGCTTATGTATTGTGTAGAGCTTTATGCGGATTTCTCAGGTGGAATGGATATCGTAATCGGTACTGCTGAGATGTTCGGAATTACGATGGATGAGAACTTTAAACGTCCATTCTTCTCCAAGTCGATTGGTGAGTTCTGGCGCAGATGGCATGTTACTCTCGGAGAGTGGATGAAGGATTATATATTCTACCCGTTCTCATTGTCCAAGGCATTCAATAAGATTGGCAAGTTTACAAAGAAACACTTTAAGAATAAGCATGTTGCTCAGACAATACCTATATGTATATCGAACCTTCTGATATTCTTTATCGTCGGTGTATGGCACGGAGCTGCATGGAAATATATCATGTACGGTATGTATAACGGTGTTATCATTGCTTTCAGTAATCTGTGTAAGCCGCTTTACAAGAAGGGACTCGTAAAATGCCATATCAATGCGGATGGTAAGGTATGGACAGTTGTACAGATACTCAGGACATTTATACTTGTTAATATAGGCTGGTATTTCGATATGGCGCTTTCATTCAGGGCGGCAATAGAGATGATGATTAATACTGTATACCAGATAAGTTTCAAGCCATTTACTGATGGTTCGATATTCACACTCGGAATGGCAAGGAGTGATTTCCTGATTGTTGCCATTGGATGTGTTATATGGTTTGTCATAAGTTATATGCAGGAGAAGGGCATAAAGATAAGGGATGCCGTATCAAAGCAGATACTTCCGGTAAGATGGGCATTGTATCTTGCACTCGTATTCTCAATAATAATATTCGGATACATAGGACAGACGCAGGGATTTATCTACGCACAATTCTAGGATTGTGCTATGTGCAGTATCTAAATTGCTGATTTGACATTATCAGATGTAGCTTGTATAATTCAATCTGTGCGAGCAGACGCACGAGAATAGAAATGAGGTAGAATAATGAAAAGAACAGCGCTCATTATGGCAGGCGGCAAAGGAGAGAGATTCTGGCCGAAGAGCAGGGTCACACTTCCAAAGCAGTTTTTATCATTTACAGATGACGGCAGAACAATGATTCAGCTTACGGTTGAGAGAATCAGCCCGCTTGTTGATATTAAGGACGTATATATCGCAACTAACAGGAATTATAAGGAACTCGTTATGCAGCAGTTTCCGGGGATACCTGAGAAGAATATTCTGTGTGAGCCTGTAGGACGTAACACAGCTCCATGTATAGGACTTGGTGCCGTACATGTCATGAAGCAGTGCGAAGCAGATGGGGATCAGGATGCACTCATGATAGTACTCGCTTCAGACCATCTTATCAAGCATAATGACATTTTTATAGATACTCTGAAGGCAGGATGCGATGTTGCTGCCAAGAAGGAGAATCTGGTAACAATAGGTATAACACCTAACTATCCTGAGACAGGATATGGTTACATTAAGTATAACAGGGATGCAAAGAACGGCGAGAGTTATGCCGTAGATGCATTCGTTGAGAAACCTGACCTTGATACAGCCAAGAAGTACCTAGCATCAGGCGATTATCTGTGGAATAGCGGCATGTTCATATGGAAGGTGTCAACAATTCTTGATAATTTTAAGAAGTTTATGCCATCAACATATGATGGTCTTATGAAGATTAAGGCATCAGTCGGAACGGCTGAAGAGGACAAGGTTCTTGCAGATGAATTCCCTAATCTTGAATCACAGTCAGTTGATTACGGAATTATGGAGAAAGCCTCTGATATATATATACTTCCGGGCACATTCGGATGGGATGATGTAGGTTCATGGCTTGCAGTCGGAAGAATTAAGAAGAACGATGAGAACGGTAATGTTGTCAATGGCAATGTAGTTACAGTCAATACACAGAACTGTGTACTTGAAGGCCGTGACAAGCTTATTGCGACAGTTGGCTTAAGAGATATGGTTGTAGTTGATACAGAGGATGCCATACTTATAAGTACCAAGGAGAATGCCGGCGAGATTAAGCAGGTACTTGCAAAGCTGCGTGAGCAGAATAAGAATGAATATTTATAAAGATTTATAAAGGAGAATGACTATGAAGAACGCGTTAATTACAGGTATTACAGGACAGGATGGCTCATACCTTGCAGAACTTCTGCTTGAGAAGGGATATAATGTATACGGAATTATGAGAAGAAAGAGCGTTGTTGATTACGGCAACGTGGATCATATTAAGGATAAGATTAACTTTATCTACGCAGATATGACAGACGTAGTATCACTTATCCAGGCTATGAAGATTTCACAGGCTGATGAAGTTTACAACCTTGCAGCACAGTCATTTGTTGCTACTTCATGGGATACACCGCTTGGAACAGCAGATATCGATGCTCTTGGTGTTACTAACATGCTTGAAGCAATCCGCACAGTTAAGCCTGAGGCACATTTCTATCAGGCATCAACATCAGAGATGTTTGGTAAGGTTCAGGCAATTCCACAGGATGAGACAACTCCATTCTACCCAAGAAGCCCATATGGTGTTGCAAAGCTCTACGGACACTGGATTACAAAGAACTACCGTGAGAGCTACAATATGTTTGCCTGCAGCGGTATCCTTTTCAATCATGAGAGTGAGAGACGCGGTAAGGAGTTCGTTACACGTAAGATTACAGACGCAGTAGCAAGAATCAAGCTTGGTGTTCAGGATCATGTTGAACTTGGTAACATGGATGCAAAGCGTGATTGGGGTCACTCAAAGGATTATGTTAAGGCTATGTGGCTTATGCTTCAGCAGGATGCTCCTGATGATTATGTAATCGCTACTAATGAGACAAGAACAGTAAGAGAGTTTGTTGAGACTGCTTTCAAGGTAGCGGGAATTGATGTTGTATGGGAAGGCACAGGAGTTGACGAAGTAGGTAAGGATAAGGCTACAGGTAAGGTTATCGTTAAGGTTAATCCTAAGTTCTTCCGCCCTGCAGAGGTTGAGCTTCTTATTGGTAATCCTGCAAAGGCTGATTCAAAGCTTGGATGGGAGAGACAGATTAAGTTCCCAGAGCTCGTAGAGAGAATGGTTAAGAATGACCTTGCTCTTGTAGAGAAAGAGATTAAGGCAGCTAATATCTAATAGTGATTGTGAAACGGGGATTGACATGAAGGCACTTGTAATAGGCGGAGGCGGCTTTGTAGGCACATATCTTGTTAATCATCTCCATGATGATTTGGGATATGAGGTTGCAGTAACTAAGACGTCCAAAGAAAATCTTAAAATGGCTAATGCACAGACATATAATCTCGATGTCCTTAATAAGGATCAGATAAGAGAAGTTCTTACGGAGGTTCATCCTGATTATATAATTCATCTTGCTGCACAGAGTTCTGTTGCACTTGCGTGGAAGAACCCTACGCTGACAATTGATGTTAACATTAAGGGAAGTGTAAATGTACTTGATGTGGTAAGAGAGCTTGACTATAAGCCAAGAGTCCTTCTTATAGGTTCGGGAGAAGAGTACGGACATATAAGAGAAGGGGAGACGCCTATTGTAGAGGATAATAATACAAGACCCGGCAATATATATGCGGCGACAAAAGCATGTCAGAATATGATAGGTAAGATATATGCTGATGCGTATGAGATGGATGTAATGATGGTAAGGGCATTCAATCACATTGGACCTAATCAGGCACCTATGTTTGTCGTTGCGGATTTTTGCAGACAGGTTGCACAGATAGAAGCCGGACTTCAAAAACCGGTCATATATGTGGGTAACTTAAGTGCACGCCGTGATTTCACGGATGTAAGAGATGTTGTAAAGGCATATGCGCTCCTTGTCAGACTTGGCAAGAGAGGCGAGACATATAATGTCGGCAGCGGCAGGGCAGTATCGATTCAGGAGATTCTTGAAGAGATACTCGAGCTGTCGGATGTTGATATAGAGGTAGCAATTGACCAGGATAAGATTCGTCCTGTTGATGTCCCGATAATTGAAGCAGATATACAGAAGATATATAACTGTACCGGTTGGGAGCCTCAGATAAGTCTTAAACAGACTTTAAAAGAAACACTTGATTATTGGAGATGTAACAACAATGCTTGAGTCAGTGTTATTCCTTAGTGCCGGAATAGTATTTACAATGGTTGCAGTGGCCTTTATGGGTAAAAAGGTAGATGCCGTACGCTGTTTTGCAATAGCGGCATCTGTCTTTTTTGTCATGTATACTATTGTGGCATCAGGGCTTATAATGCTGAATATGTTCTCAGTAAACCGCAGCCTTATGCTGATAGCAGGAATTACAGCTGTAGGTGCGGCAGTAATCGTATTTAAAAACAGAAAATCAAAGCCGTCATGGACATTCCGTCTTAAGAGACATATGATACCGTTCATTATTTGTGCGGTATTTGCCGTAGCAGGGGCAGGAGTGACCAATGATGGCTTTTTTGGCATGGATACAACAATAGGTGTCAGCCAGGCAAAGGCGATTAACCTTGCTTCAAAGAATGAGACAAGTCCGTTTGAAGCTGAATATCTTGCACAGGTGGAAGATGGAAGCGACAGAATAGCAGCCATAAATACACCTCTTCAGGAAAAGTATGAACATTACAATGTACCTCTTACGGCGTTGCTGGCGCTGGGGGCATACTTCCTTGGATATAGCAATATGTCATTTATATTTATAGTAATCGGAATGATTATTCTGTATGTGTTCTGGGCGTTTCTTGGCAATGTTCCATTCTCTACGGTGAGGCGCAGACGTATAATTAAGCTGGGGGCTGAATCCGCTGCTGCACTTGTGATGATATTTATATCAATGGCAATGTTTGGACGGGGAAATGACAGGGTAAAGCTTGAGTGGAATGAACTTAAGGAAATCAGCAATATTGTGTCAGAGTATGACATAGTTGTACTTGATGAAGATATTATGGACAAGTACTATGTTCCGGTTGCGAGTGTTACCGGAGCAAAGGTGTATCCGGAATATGCACAGATTGATGAGGTGATTCCCACCGTGTCAGATAAGGGTGAGAGACTTTACTATATGAGCAGCGGTGTGATGTCATCGGATAAGATAGATTCCATGGGGCTGTATCTTAAGAATGTGCATCGTAACGGCAATGATGTGCTTTACCGCAATCTTAACTTTTATAAGACACACAGCAGTGTTGATTATGACGGTATAAAGTCCCGTATTATGACAGGTGCAATGGCTGCAATGGCAATATTTGCACTTATGATGTTTTTTGCGGGCGTGTTCAGAAAGTTTGATGCAGGGCTTAATCTGCTGTTGTCAACGTCAGTGTTCCTTGGTATGTATTCGGTTGTATCATGGATTATGATTGCATGTGGAATATATACGATAGAATATGCAGTTGCGGTGACGATGGCGTTTGCGTTTATTGCATGGGCCGTCATGATATATGCAGGAGCGCGAATGGAATTTACATTTACCGCACGAAAGAATATAGTGCTTATTGTCCTGTGTGC
>CAMBEF010000073.1 GCA_945865495.1 uncultured Bacteroides sp.
TGGGCCTTACCATTGTAATAATTGATAAAACCGTAATTCATGGGCCTGTCTGAGTCTCTGTCTGTTGAACCGGAAGAGCCGGAACTGCGTGGCTTGGCGGAATTGTGGCTGTCTTTGCGGGCATTGCCGCCATTGTTTTTATGGCTGTTAAGCATCTGCTCAAAAGTACCCGGATTGCTGCCATGTTTTTTGTCGTCTCCTGCCGGTTTTACGGTTGCTACATCTGATATCCGCTCTATAGGGCGGCTTGAGAATATATTCATGTCTGCCATAGTATTTCCTCCTTGAAATATGATGATAAACATATGCACATCCTTGTGCATTTTTTGTCAAAACTTTTAATTCTTCTATTTTATATATCGGATAATTAATTATTTTAATTATATTTGAGTGGATTGATGTTAAATTAATTAAGAAAAAACGCTTTTTACTTGATTTTATATACCAAAATGAAAGAAAAAACTTGAAAAAATTAGGAATATTGAATATAATATCCTCACAAGGCAATTAGAGGTTAAAGGATTGCACTTAATTTTTAAGGAAAAGGAGATTACTTAAAGATGGGATACGTTGATGAAGTATTAGAGAAAGTATCTAAGAAGAATGAGGGACAGCCGGAATTCCTTCAGGCAGTTACAGAGGTTCTTGAGTCATTAAGACCTGTAGTAGAAGCTAATGAGGAGCTTTACAGAAAAGAGGCTATTCTTGAGAGAATTACAGAGCCGGACAGACAGATTATGTTCCGTGTACCATGGGTAGATGATAACGGACAGGTTCAGGTAAACAGAGGTTTCAGAGTACAGTTCAATAATTCTATCGGACCATACAAGGGAGGCCTTAGACTTCACCCATCAGTTAACTTAAGTATTATAAAGTTCCTTGGATTCGAGCAGGTATTCAAGAACTCACTTACAAGCCTTCCAATCGGTGGTGGCAAGGGTGGTTCTGATTTCGATCCTAAGGGCAAGTCAGACAGAGAGATTATGGCATTCTGCCAGAGCTTCATGACAGAGCTTTACAAGTACATCGGTGCAGATATGGATGTTCCAGCTGGTGATATCGGTGTAGGCGGACGTGAGATTGGTTATCTCTTCGGACAGTATAAGAGAATTCGCGGAACATATGAAGGTGTTCTTACAGGTAAGGGTCTTACATACGGTGGTTCTCTTGCAAGAACAGAGGCTACAGGTTATGGTCTTCTTTACTTCACAGAGGAGATGCTTAAGTCTAACGGACAGGATATAGCAGGTAAGACAGTATGTGTATCAGGTGCCGGTAATGTTGCTATCTATGCTATCCAGAAGGCTCAGCAGCTTGGCGCTAAGGTTGTTACATGTTCAGATTCAACAGGATGGATCTACGATCCAGAAGGAATTGATGTAGCACTTCTTAAGGAAGTTAAGGAAGTTAAGAGAGCAAGACTTACAGAGTATGCTGCTAAGAGACCAAGCGCTCAGTACCATGAGGGAAGAGGCGTATGGACAATTAAGTGTGATGTTGCTCTTCCATGTGCTACACAGAACGAGCTTCTTCTTGATGATGCTAAGGCACTTGTTGCTAATGGTGTTATCGCAGTAGCAGAGGGTGCTAACATGCCTACAACTCTTGAGGCTACAAAGTACCTTCAGGAGAACGGTGTTCTCTTTGCTCCTGGTAAGGCTTCTAACGCAGGTGGTGTTGCTACATCAGCACTTGAGATGAGCCAGAACAGCGAGAGACTCAGCTGGACATTCGAGGAAGTTGATTCTAAGCTTAAGAATATCATGGTTAACATCTTCCACAACCTTGATGATGCTTCTAAGAAGTATGGCAAGGAAGGCGATTATGTTGCAGGTGCTAACATTGCCGGATTTGAGAAGGTTGTTAACGCTATGCTTGCTCAGGGTGCTTGCTAATCCTGAGATGACAGCTGATTAACAGTTCGTTCACGATTTGAATACGATTTGATTTTACTGCTAATAAGGGTACCGGGGGAATGTGTCATCTCCCGATGCCCTTATGTTAATTTACAACTAACTAAAATTAGATGCAAAAGATATTGACGATGGTACTTAGGGACTATATAATAGTGAATTTGTGAAATATAGACTATCAAGGAAGGACAATTAATGAACAGATTAAAAGAAAAACTTAAAAACAAGTCAATTAACAGTAAACTCAAAACATCACACGGAATAATTGTTGTATTATCTGTAATTATTGCCGTGATACTTCTTGCCGGAATGACAGTGATAGCCGGAAAGGTAAAGAAAATATTTGTTGGTCCGATGACTAATGTAAGTGATGTTGCTGACATTAAGTATGGTCTGACAGATCTTCAGAGTGAGATAAACAGCTATATTATTGCAGGTAATGCAGGCTCAGGAGTTAATTATAATGATTTTTCAAGCAATATGGAGACAGATGTAAAGCTTGTTACAGAGGCGGTACAGTCACTTGATGATTCAATAGATGACGGTCAAGAGCAGGATGTTCTTGACAAGCTTACAAGCAAGATTAATGAAGGAGAGAAGATAAGACCACAGCTTATGACGCTCCTTAAAAATAAGGATCTTGCCAATGCTTATACGTATAATAAGAATACATATAAGCCGGTTGTTGATGAAATCAAGCAATTGTCACTTGAGCTTGAGAACCTCATTAATGCAAGCGGACAGTCATATTATAAGTCAAGCATGATATCAAGTTATGTACTTATTGGAATCGGTGTGGTGCTGCTTATTATTGCAGTTGCCGCTTCTGTCATGCTTACAAGAATTATAACAGATATACTTACGGCACCAATCAAAGAGCTTGATGATGTTGCCGCACACATGTATAACGGTGATCTTGGAGCAGCAAAGAATATTACATATGAGTCAGAAGATGAACTAGGTGAGCTTGCCGAAGCCCTGAGAGGAACAATGAATGTACTTCATTCTTATGTTGACGAGATTTCTGATACATTAAGAGAGATAGCAAAAGGTGATCTTACAAAGCCAAGCGAGAATATTACAGATTTCAGAGGAGATTTTGCAAGCATTAAGGAATCTTTTGTATATATACTTAAGAACTTCAATATAACACTTACTAACATCCAGAATACATCAGGACTTGTTGAAGCAGGTGCGGCA
Source organism: uncultured Bacteroides sp. (assembly GCA_945865495.1). Classification (GTDB taxonomy): domain Bacteria; phylum Bacillota; class Clostridia; order Lachnospirales; family Lachnospiraceae; genus Bacteroides_F. Next base: position 3,114 of record CAMBEF010000073.1, read on the forward strand.
GATATTGCTAATGCTGCAGTTGAGCTTTCAACAGGCACAACAGACCAGGCAAGCTCAATTGAGGAGCTTACTGCAACTGTTGAGACAGTAGCAAGCCTTGCAGAGACAAGTGCGAAGAAGACTCAGGAAGCATATGAAAGCATTGAAAAAGCTGCAAAGGACGCCAAGAGTGAGCAGGTAAGAATGCAGGAACTCACGGAAGAGATGGCCAATATCACAGCTATTTCAAAAGAAATTGAGAATATTACGGCGACTATTGAAGACATTGCATCACAGACAAGCCTTCTTGCTCTTAATGCATCAATTGAGGCTGCAAGAGCAGGTGAAGCAGGTAAGGGATTTGCAGTTGTTGCAGATGAGATTGGCAAGCTTGCAACAGACAGCTCTAAGTCAGCAGTCAACACAAGAGAACTTATCGGCAAGACTATGGAAGAGATTGGTAAGGGTAATGATATTACAGCTTCCGTAGCAGAAGTGTTTGAGAAGATAATAGGCCAGATGCATGAATTTGCAGAAGTTGCACGTACTACAAATGAAGCTTCAAAGGGACAGGCAGATGCGCTGGCTCAGATTGAAGCGGGGATTGAGCAGATTTCAAGCGTTACACAGAATACTGCCGCTGCAGCGCAGGAAAGTAATGCAATCAGCACACAGCTTTCAGAGAAGGCAGATGAACTTGATGAACTTGTACGCCGCTTTAAATTGTATTCGGCAGTTGAAAAAAAGTAATATCACAAGTATAATATAAGGTATGCGTCAGATTTTGCTTCGCAAAACTGTTTAAGAATCAGGAGGATTTAAGGTGGCAGATTTAACCAGTGAGATTACAAAAAGAAGAACTTTTGCGATAATTTCCCACCCGGATGCAGGTAAGACAACTCTTACCGAGAAATTCCTGCTTTACGGAGGGGCAATAAATCTCGCCGGCTCTGTAAAAGGCAAGAAGACAGCCAAGCATGCTGTGTCAGACTGGATGGAGATAGAGAAGCAGAGAGGTATCTCTGTAACATCTTCAGTATTGCAGTTTAACTATGACGGCTACTGCATTAATATTCTTGATACACCGGGACATGAGGATTTCTCAGAGGATACTTACCGTACACTTATGGCGGCTGATTCAGCTGTCATGGTTATCGATGCATCCAAGGGTGTAGAGAAGCAGACAATTAAGCTGTTCAAAGTATGCGTGCTAAGACATATACCTATATTTACATTTATTAATAAGATGGACAGGGAAGCTAATGACCCATTTGAGCTTCTTGATGACATTGAGAACGTTCTTGGAATCAGGACATGCCCTATGAACTGGCCTATCGGTTCAGGTAAGGAGTTCAAGGGTGTATACGATCGTACTGACAGGGAAGTATCACTTTTTACGGCAGCTATGAACGGACAGAAGGAAGTTGCTACAGAGAGACTTGGAATAGATGATGCTGCACTTGCAGATGAGATTGGGTCTCATTTTTATGAGAAGCTTCAGGAGGATATAGAGCTTCTTGACGGTGCAAGCTCGGAATTCAATCTTGATGAGGTAAGAGCCGGAGACCTTACACCTGTATTCTTCGGTTCGGCGCTTACTAATTTCGGTGTGGAGAATTTCTTACAGCATTTCCTTAAGATGACAACAGCTCCGCTTGCAAGACATTCATCAATCGGTGATGTTGATCCATTTTCAAAGGATTTTTCGGCATTCGTATTCAAGATACAGGCTAACATGAATAAGATGCACCGCGACAGAATCGCATTCATGAGAATATGCTCAGGCAAGTTTGAAGCCGGTATGGAGGTTATTCACGTTCAGGGCGGCAAGAAGATTAAGCTTGCACAGCCACAGCAGATGATGGCTCAGGAGAGGCATATTGTTGATGAAGCTTATGCGGGGGATATTATCGGTGTGTTTGATCCCGGAATATTCTCAATCGGTGATACGCTTACAACATCCAATGAGAAGTTTACATTTGACGGAATACCTACATTTGCTCCGGAGCATTTTGCAAGGGTACGCCAGATAGATACGATGAAGAGAAAGCAGTTTGTTAAGGGAATCAGCCAGATAGCCCAGGAGGGTGCAATTCAGATATTTCAGGAGTTTAATACGGGAATGGAAGAGATTATTGTCGGCGTTGTCGGCGTTCTTCAGTTTGATGTACTTAAGTTCAGGCTTGAGAATGAATATAATGTCGAGATACGCCTTGAACCGCTTCCGTATGAGCATATCCGCTGGATTGAGAATCCTGAGGAGGTTGATGTTGAACATCTGTCGGGAACGTCTGACATGAAGAAAATAAAAGACCTCAAGGACAATCCGCTGTTACTGTTTGTGAACAGCTGGAGTGTCGGAATGGTCCTTGAACGTAATGAAGGCCTTAAGCTTTCGGAATTCGGTAAGAATTAATTGAATATAATAATCAGATAAACTGATTGGTTGTTTCATTGTACTGATAATCGATAGACGCAAGTTTGTCGGTTATCAGTTTTTTGTCTAAAGAATTTGTCTTACAAAAATCATTAAAGCTGCTGTAATGGTCACGAAGCTGCACATTGACGAAGCTTAAAAGCATGACCGGATCATTAGGAATCGACATAATTTTTACTCCATTTCATTTATAATGTTAATAGTCTTTTCATTTTTTACCACATTTACGGAAGAATGTAAAGTGTGTTATTATGAAATTAGCCGATGCGGATAGATATTGGATGGCATATCAGAAATAAAGGAGAGTATAGAAAATGGACTCTGATAAGAGAAAAGTAAAACAGATAGCAGGGCTGATTGTATTTACAATGCTTGTATATACGGTGTTTACCAATTATGAGAAGGTATTTGCGGGAATAGCATTTCTGTGGGACCTGATATTCCCGTTTGTGCTTGGTGCGGCGATAGCATTTCTTCTGAATCTTCCGATGAGAGGAATAGAGAAGCTGCTGAAAAAGCTTATGATATGGATACATGGAAAGGCTGCTGTAAGAGGTAATGTAAAGAATGGCGATGCAAAGAAAAACAGAAAAAATAATAGTACGACATCAGCTGCTGAAAGGCTTCTGCGTCCGGTGAGCCTGCTTCTTACATTTGGATGTGTAATCGCTGTAATAAGCATAGTTATAGGAGTTGTGCTTCCGCAGCTTATAAATACAATGGAATCAATAGGACAGGCATTCATGGCATGGCTTCCGCAGTTTCAGGCCTGGCTGGAGAATACATTTGCGGATAATCCTGAGATTGAAAAATATATAGGGGATATCAGGATAGACTGGGTTGCTGTGTTTGATTCGGTCAAGAATTTTATATTTAACGGAGCAACCAATATACTGTCGCATACATTTTCGGCAACGATGGGGATTATAAGCGGAGTTACTACGTTTTTCATAGCGGTTGTTTTTGCATGCTATATACTTATGCAGAAGGAAAAGCTTGAATCGCAGGCAAGACGTATTATAAAGGTTACCTTCCGCGCAGAGACTGTGGAGAAGATTAATTATGTAGCTTCACTTACCCACAGGATATTTTGCAGCTTTATTACGGGACAGTGTCTTGAGGCGTGTATTCTCGGATTTATGTTCTTTGTATGTATGCTTATATTCAGGCTGCCGTATGCGCTTCTGATAGCGGTGCTGATTGCATTTACTGCATTAATTCCGATAGTCGGCGCATTTATCGGATGTATAGTCGGAGCGCTTCTCATACTGCTGATTGACCCGTTCAAGGCGCTGTTTTTTGTTATAATGTTCCTTGTGCTCCAGCAGATTGAAGGTAACCTCATATATCCGCATGTCGTGGGCGGCTCGGTAGGGCTTCCTTCAATATGGGTGCTTATGGCGGTTACGATAGGCGGAAGCCTTATGGGAATAGTGGGAATGCTTGTCTTTATCCCACTCGTATCAGTGATATACAGTCTTATCGGAAGCTGGGTAAGACAGAGGGAAAAGTGTTAAAAATCAGCCTGATGGCTGATTTTCACACAGCTATTTGTGTCGCAGGCGCCACAAATAGCATTTATCGCAGAGCCAAATCTGACATTTGGCTCGCGATTCCGCCGGCACTTTGTGCCTGTGGAATGGAGATTAATATGAAGATTAAATTATCAGATCACTTTACTTACGGCAGACTGCTGAGATTCTGCCTGCCATCAGTTGTCATGATGGTATTTACGTCAATATACGGAGTGGTTGACGGATTTTTTGTATCCAACTTTGCAGGAAAGGTTTCATTTGCGGCAATTAACCTTGTCATGCCGTTCATAATGATTCTCGGAGGCTTAGGCTTTATGATAGGTGCGGGAGGAAGTGCGCTTGTCGCCAAGACTCTTGGTGAGGGGGATAAGGAGAATGCATCGCAATATTTTTCAATGCTTGTATACTTTACAGTGGTTTGCGGAATAATCATGACAGCCATAGGAATTATATTTATGAGACCGATTGCGCAGGCACTTGGCGCTACACCGGCAATGCTTGATGAATGCGTTATATACGGAAGAACGGTTATGGCCTTTAATATAGCATTTATGCTTCAGAATGTGTTCCAGACCTTCCTTACAACGGCAGAAAAGCCGAAGCTTGGTCTGATGGCTACACTTGCGGCGGGAATAACCAATATGGTGCTTGATGCCGTGTTTGTCGGGGCGTTCAGATGGGGCGTTACCGGTGCGGCAGTTGCTACGGGAATAAGCCAGTGTGTCGGTGGAATACTTCCGCTTATATATTTTGCAAGACCGAACAGCAGCCTCCTGCACCTTTCACTGTGCCGCATGGATGCCGGCATAATAATTAAGGCATGTACTAACGGCGCGTCAGAGCTTATGACCAATATCTCAGGCTCTATTGTAAGTATGTTATATAATTTCCAGCTTCTCAGGTTCGCAGGCGAGAACGGAGTTGCGGCATACGGAGTTCTTATGTATGTGCAGTTTATATTTATTGCGGTATTTATCGGGTATACGATTGGAACGGCACCTGTGGTAGGATATAACTATGGTGCGGGCAATCATGGTGAGCTTAAAAATATGCTCCGTAAGAGTCTTGTAATTATGGGCTGTGCCGGAGCAGCAATGATGATAATTGCGCAGGTTCTGTCATATCCGCTTGCAGGCATATTTGTAGGCTATGATGCAGAGCTTCTGGCGATGACGCACAGGGCGTTCAGAATATTCTCACTTTCATTCATAATTGCCGGCTTTAACATATTTGCATCATCATTTTTTACGGCGCTCGGCAATGGTGCGGTATCGGCGGGAATCTCATTCATGAGGACACTTGTATTTCAGGTAGTATCAGTCCTTATCCTTCCTGTTATGTTCCAGATAGACGGAATATGGTGGGCTACTACAGTGGCTGAATTGCTTGCGGTTGCGGTATCGGCATATTTCCTTATCAGGAAAAAGAATGTATATCATTATGCATAGAATAACGGTCAACAACCGACTTTACGGTAATTATTGACAAATGAATATGCGGTGTTAAAATATGGTTAGGTACATAACTATTATGTACCTAACCATATTTTTATTATAAAAAGGCAGATTGATATGAAAGACACTGATTTATTGAAGCTTCTCAATGACTGCGAATATTACATGCATTACAGAAGACCTGCACACAGAGGCAGGCTTACGGTGCTTCACAGCCTTGATGAGGAGGGTGCGCTTACACAGAGTGAGCTTATGGGAAAGATGGATGTGAAGGCAGGCTCGATGAGTGAGCTGCTGCGCAAGATGGAGGAGGACGGACTGATACAGCGCAAACGCGGAGAAAAGGACAAACGTCAGGTATATGTCACAATAACTGACGCAGGGCGGGAAAAGATGCTTCATATTGAGGAAGTAAGAAAGGAAAAAGCAAAGGAAACATTTGAAGCATTAAACAGTGATGAAAAGAAACAGTTATATGTGCTGCTGGGGAAGCTGCTTAATGACTGGAAAGACAAGTGGGAGGTGGAAGCTTGAAAAAATATGTACAATATATAAAGCTGTATGCCGTATATTACCTTATGGGACCGCTGTTTATGCTTGTTGAAGTTGTCGGGGATATTATGCTTCCGTGGCTTCTGGCAAGGATTATAAATGTCGGAGTTATGAATCATGATATTGAGTACATAGTAAGAACGGGAATCATGATGGTAATCATAGCAGTATTTATGGCAGTCGGAGGTGTCGGAGGAGCGTTCTTTGCGGCAAGGGCGGCAATGAATACAGGGACAGATCTGAGGATGGCTTTATTTGAAAAAATCCAGAAGTTCTCTTTTAAGAATATTGATGATTTCAGCACGGGATCACTCGTTACCCGCCTTACCAACGATATTACACAGATACAGAATATGATAATGCAGACATTGAGAACATGCCTGAGGTCGCCGGGAATACTTATAGGAGCGGTTATAATGGCATTTGTCATGAGTCCGGGGCTTGCAATGATACTTCTTGTTGCCATTCCGGTTATAGTGTGTGTTGTAGCCGTAATTATGAAGCTGGCGTTTCCGAGATTTGATAGGATGCAGACAAAGCTTGATGAGCTTAACTCATGTATTCAGGAAATGCTTGTCAACATACGAGTAATAAAATCATTTGTAAGAGGAGAGCATGAGGAGGCTAAGTTTGACGGGCGTAATGAACAACTGTGTGAATCGACAGTGAGGGCGATGAAAACTGTCATATTCATGGCACCTGCGATGGCACTTATAATGAACATGGCAATAGTGGCTGTTATGTGGAATGGCGGCAATATGATTATCGCAGGAAACATGCCTGTGGGTAACCTTACAGCATTTATCAACTATATGACGCAGATATTATCAAGCCTTACGATGCTTTCAATGGTATTTCTTAACAGTACAAGAGCAGTTGCATCGCTTAAAAGGATAGACGAGGTTATGCAGGCGGATATTGAGCTTACGGATGATTCTGCCTCAATGAAGGATAAGAAGGTCACCTGTGGTGATATTGAATTTAAAAATGTATTTTTCAGGTATTATAAGAATTCTGAGGAATGGGTGCTGGACGATATAAGCTTTCATCTTAAGGGCGGACAGAAAATGGGAATCATAGGCTCCACGGGCTGCGGCAAAAGTACACTTGTGTCGCTTATTGCAAGACTTTATGATGCTGACAGAGGAAGTGTGCTTGTGGACGGAACGGACGTCAGGGACTATTCACTTAAGAATCTGAGGGATGGTGTCGGAATGGTGCTCCAGAACAATGTACTTTTTTCCGGGGACATATCGGACAATCTGCGCTGGGGAGACGGCGATGCCACGGATGGGCAGATAAGGCAGGCAGCATCAGCGGCACAGGCGGATGAATTTGTAAATGATTTTGCCGACGGATATGCAACACAGCTCGGACAGGGCGGCTGTAATGTATCCGGAGGTCAGAAGCAGAGACT
>CAMBEF010000074.1 GCA_945865495.1 uncultured Bacteroides sp.
TGTGCTATTATTAAAAATGCAGGTTGTGTTGTGGTGCATGCACAAAACATGCACAGAAATGAGGAGATATGGGAAGAATAATTGCAATTGCCAACCAGAAGGGTGGCGTTGGAAAATCAACAACAGCAATAAATCTTGCGGCATGTCTTGCAGAAAAGGAACAGAAGGTTCTTATAGTGGATATTGATCCACAGGGAAATGCAACAAGTGGTTTGGGAGTATCAAAAGATGATGTCGAGAACACAATTTATCAGGTTATGCTTGGTACTATAAGTGCTGATGATGCAATACAAAAAGATGTATTTGATAATCTTGATGTACTTCCTTCCAATGTCAATCTTGCAGGAGCAGAGATTGAACTGATTGATGTAGAAAACAGGGAATATATTTTAAAGAATATTCTCTATGATATTAAGGATAGATATGACTATATAGTGCTTGATTGTCCACCATCACTCAGTATGCTTACGGTTAATGCAATGACGGCGGCTGATACTGTACTTGTACCTATACAGTGTGAATATTATGCACTTGAGGGACTTACACAGCTTATACATACAATTAATCTTGTGAAGCGCAAACTAAATCCTGAACTTGAACTTGAGGGAGTCGTGTTCACAATGTATGATGCGAGAACTAATCTTTCACTTCAGGTAGTTGAGAATGTCAAAGAGAATCTTGGACAGAATATATATAAGACTATTATACCTAGAAATGTGAGACTTGCGGAGGCACCAAGCCATGGACTCCCTATTAATATATATGACTCTAAGTCGGCAGGAGCAGAAAGTTACCGATTGTTGGCGGAAGAAGTCATGAATCAGAATGTTGGTTAATGCAATATTGCAGTATTAGTATGACAATATTTAAGTAGAAATGGAGAACATAGCAATGGGGTCAGCAAAAAACAGTAAAAGCTCAGCAAAAACTGTAACTAAGGCGTCTGCCAAAACGGCAGAGAAAGATTCATCAACAAAAGATACGTCTAAAATAACATCAAAATCGGCATCAAAGACAACATCAAAGCCTGCGGTTAAGTCAGCAACCAAGAGTAAGGGGCTTGGAAAAGGAATCGGCAAGGGAATAGGTGCTCTTATAGCTGAAGATGTAGAAGATAAGAATGAAAAGGTAGTTGTAAAAGAAGTAATTAAAGAGGTGAAAGTTCCGGCTGATACAAAGCTGAGAATTTCTGAGATAGAACCTAACAGAGAACAGCCTAGAAAAGCATTTGATGAAGATGCTCTTATAGAACTTGCTGAATCTATTAAACAATATGGAATACTTCAGCCGCTTCTTGTACAGAAGAAAGACGGATATTATGAGATAATAGCCGGTGAGAGAAGATGGAGAGCTGCTAAGATTGCAGGAATTAAAGAAGTACCTGTAATTATCAAGGACTATTCCTCACAGGAGGTTATGGAGATAGCGCTTATAGAAAATATACAGCGTGAAGATCTAAATCCTATTGAAGAGGCAAAGGCTTATCAGCATCTTATAAATGAATATAAGCTTAAACAGGATGATGTTGCAGAGCGAGTATCAAAGAGCCGTGCAGCTATTGCTAATTCAATGAGATTACTGAAGCTTGATGAGAGAGTTCAGCAGATGGTTATGGATAACATGATTAGTAACGGACATGCCAGAGCACTTCTTGCTATATCAGACGGTGATAAGCAGTATATGATTGCACAGCAGATATTTGATGAGAAACTCAGCGTCAGAGAAACTGAAAAACTTATGAAGCTTCTTGATAAAAAGAAGGAAGCGCCAAAGGAAAAAGACGTTGCAAGAGAACTTATTTATCATGAACTTGAAGAAAAGGTAAAGTCTGTACTTGGAACTAAGGTTTCGATACATAACAGAAAAAATAATAAGGGTAAGATTGAAATTGAGTACTATTCACAGGATGAACTTGAGCGTATAATGGATATGCTTCAGTCGATCAAGTAAATCCGGTGGATAAAGATTGGAGCATACAATGGTTAACTTTTTTGGATTATTTTCGGTTGACATGCAGTATGTTATAATAGCAGTATTAGTGATGGGAATAATATCAATAGTATCACTTATTCTTGCAATTGTAGCAATCTGCAAGATGGGCCGCACTAGGAAAAAGTATGAAAATTTCATGGAAGGCAAAGATGCCAAATCACTTGAACCTCTGTTAAAAGAGAGATTTAAAGAAATAGAGGATCTGAAGAGGATAAATGCCAAGAATGTGAAAAATATTAAGTTCCTGCTTGATAAGATTCACTATTCATACCAGAAGGTTGGAATTGTAAAGTACGATGCGTTTCATGAGATGGGCGGTAAACTCAGCTTTGCACTCACAATGCTTGATAATAAGAATAATGGATTTATCATTAATTCAATGCACAGCAGAGAAGGCTGTTACATGTATATCAAGGAGATAGTTGCTGGAGAGTCTTACATCGAACTTGGAGAGGAAGAAGCAGAAAGCCTTGAAAAGGCAATCGCCGGACCACTTGGAGATACAGATCTCGGTCATATGAATGAGGTTATTAATAACACAGTAGATATTGATGAACTGGATGAAGCATTGAATGCGCTTAATCTTGATGAAGCAGAATTAGCAGAAGCCGAGGCTGCTGCGACAAAGGAACAGCAGGAACAGTAGTAACAAAAATTAATAACAAATGTTTCACGTGAAACATTTTAATAAAATCTTTACGGAGGACATTAAGAATGTTAGATTTAAAATTTGTCAGAGAGAATCCAGAAGTAGTAAAGCAGAACATCAGAAATAAGTTTCAGGATCAGAAACTTCCATTGGTTGATGAGGTTATAGCACTTGACGAGCAGGCAAGAGCAACTCAGAAAGAAGCTGATGAGATTAGAAGCAGCCGTAATAAGATATCAAAGCAGATTGGTATGCTTATGGGACAGGGAAAGAAAGAAGAGGCAGAAGAGCTTAAGGCACAGGTAGCTAAGAATGCTGAACGTCTTACAGAGCTTGAGGCAAAAGAAGCAGAACTCAACGAAAAGGTAACTAAGATAATGATGACAATTCCTAACATCATTGATCCTAATGTTCCTATCGGTAAGGACGATTCAGAAAATGTAGAGATAGAGAAGTTTGGCGATCCATTTGTACCTGATTTTGAGATACCGTATCACACAGATATTATGGAAAAGCTTCACGGCATAGACCTTGACTCTGCAAGAAAGGTTGCAGGTAATGGATTCTATTATCTCATGGGAGATATTGCAAGACTTCATTCAGCTGTAATCTCATATGCAAGAGACTTTATGATTGACAGAGGATTCACATATTGTGTACCTCCATTCATGATAAGAAGTAATGTAGTTACAGGTGTTATGAGCTTTGCAGAGATGGATGCCATGATGTATAAGATTGAGGGTGAGGATCTGTATCTTATCGGTACAAGTGAGCATTCAATGATTGGTAAGTTCATCGATACAATTACACCTGAGGCAGAGCTGCCTAAGACACTTACAAGTTATTCACCATGTTTCCGTAAGGAGAAGGGTGCACACGGAATCGAGGAGAGAGGCGTGTACAGAATTCATCAGTTTGAAAAGCAGGAGATGATTGTTGTATGTAAGCCTGAGGACAGCAACATGTGGTATGACAAGCTGTGGCAGAACACAGTAGACCTCTTCAGATCACTTGATATTCCTGTAAGAACACTTAACTGCTGTTCAGGAGATCTTGCAGATCTTAAGGTTAAGTCACTTGATGTAGAGGCATGGTCACCAAGACAGAAGAAGTACTTTGAGGTTGGCAGCTGCTCTAACTTAGGAGATGCACAGGCAAGACGTCTTAAGATCCGTGTAAATGGTGAGGATGGCAAGAAGTATTTTGCACATACACTTAACAACACAGTTGTTGCACCACCAAGAATGCTTATTGCATTTCTTGAGAACAATCTTAATGAGGATGGAAGCGTTCGTATTCCTAAGGTTCTTCAGCCATACATGGGTGGTAAGACAGTTATAGAGCCATAATCGTAAATAGTAGTACAGTAGTTTAGTAAGTATACGGTATAATAATAGTAGAATTATGAATTCACAATTCACCGGTAATTAAATAACATAAAAATCCGCAAGCAATAATTAATGTTGCTTGCGGATTTTTGCATATGACCTTATGTTATTAACGATTATTCAAAGTTAACAACATCTATCCACTTCGTAAGGAATTCTTTCTCTTCAGGACGTTTCTTGTCAAGCTGTGCAGCAGCGACGATAGGAAGCCAGTTCTGAACATAATTTTTGGCAGTTCCGGACTTGGCACAGAAGATATCGAGATATCTGTCTGCAACAGCTATATCGTTGAGAGCAAGCAGAAGATAAGTTCTTGCCACATCAGCACTTGCATTGCCCTGTGTTGCATGTACCCAGTCTACGGCAACAAGCTTGCCGGACTTGGTAACAATGATATTCTCAGGAGAAAAGTCGCCGTGGCAAAGCTTTGAATGTTCATGCATTCCGTTAAGCCTTGTGAGAATCTCATATTTTTTGGTAGAATCTATGCAGTCAAGATCGTTAATCTGTCTTATTAGCTTATCCTTAAGTCTTATCATAAGAGGATTACGCTTGCTGTGGATAGAAAGCTGAAGATCAACCATCTGCTGTAGATAAGTATCCATCTTCTTAGGATGAGCTTTCATTAACTCAGCAAGAGTACTGCCTTCAACATATTCACTTGTAATGCACCACTGCCCGTCGATAACATCAACAGAGAGAAGCTTAGGTACATCAGCTTTGGCGTCCTCTACACGCGAAGTATTGAGTGCTTCATAGAGAACATCTGACTTGTTGTATTTTTTATCAAATACTTTAATGGCTTTGCCGTCTTTAAGATAGACGCTTTTTAATTTTCCTTTGGAAATGCAATTGTCAAACTTCATTGATATCCCCTCCTTATTTATTCACCATAGTAAGCCTTAAGATACATCTCTTTGATTTCACTCATAAGAGGATATCTTGGGTTAGCTCCTGTACACTGATCATCAAATGCATTCTCAACCATCTCATCGAGAGTAGCAAGGAAGTCAGCTTCCTCAATGCCGTAATCCTTAATAGTCTTCTTAATTCCAACCTTATCCTTAAGTTCCTCTATTGCATCGATAAAGTTATTAAACTTATCTTCTTTAGTGCGTCCCTTAATTCCAAGAAAATCAGCACATTCAAGATATCTGTCAAGTGTATGAGGATATGCATACTGTGAAAATGTTCCCATCTTAGTCGGAACTTCCGCAGCATTGAATCTCATAACTATAGTTATAAGAAGTGCATTGGCAATACCGTGTGGCAGATGATGGTATGCACCGAGTTTGTGAGCCATTGAGTGGCAGACACCAAGGAATGCGTTGGCAAATGCCATACCTGCCATAGTAGAGGCTTCAGCCATCTTCTCACGTGCCTTGGCATCGTGTGGCCCTTTATCGTATGCATCAGGAAGATATTCAAATATATTCTTCATGGCTTTAAGTGCAAGACCATCTGTAAAATCAGTTGCCATTATTGACGCATAAGCTTCAAGGGCATGTGTAAGTGCATCAATGCCTGAAGCACTTGTAAGTCCCTTAGGCTGGTTCATCATCATGTCAGCATCGACAATAGCCATCTTAGGCATAAGTTCATAATCGGCAAGAGGGTACTTGGTACCTGTTGTCTCATCAGTAATTACGGCAAATGGAGTCACCTCTGAGCCTGTACCTGATGATGTAGGAATAGCAACGAAATAAGCTTTGTCGCCCATGTGAGGGAATGTGTATACACGCTTCCTGATATCCATAAAGCGCATTGCCATATCCATGAAATCAACTTCCGGATGTTCATACATTACCCACATAATCTTAGCTGCATCCATAGGTGATCCGCCACCTATTGCAATTATACAGTCCGGCTCAAAGAGCTTAAGCTGTGCAAGACCTTCCTTGGCACATGCAAGTGTCGGGTCAGGTGTTACATTGAAGAATTCTGAATGACTGATTCCAAGTTCATCGAGCTTATCTGTTACACATTTGATAGAACCACTCTTATACAGATACTGGTCAGTTACAATAAATACACGCTTCTTACCCATTACATTACCCAGTTCGTCAAGTGCAACAGGCAGGCATCCCTTCTTGAAATATACCTTTTCAGGAGCTCTGAACCAAAGCATATTCTCTCTCCTTTCAGCTACAGTCTTAACATTGAGAAGGTGCTTTACACCTACGTTTTCTGATACTGAGTTGCCGCCCCATGAGCCGCAGCCAAGTGTAAGTGAAGGAGCAAGCTTGAAGTTATAGAGATCACCGATACCACCATGTGACGAAGGGGTATTGATGAGGATTCGGCATGTCTTCATTGCTTCTGAGAAGACTGCAATCTTATCAGCCTGTGTCTCAATATTAATATAGAGAGAAGATGTGTGACCATATCCACCGTCAGCAATAAGATGTGAAGCTTTATCCACAGCATCCTCAAAGTTATTCGCACGATACATTGCAAGTACAGGTGAAAGTTTCTCATGAGCAAATTCTTCTGACAGATCAACAGATGTTACTTCACCTATAAGTATCTTGGTTGCTTCAGGAACCTTAACACCGGCAAGTGCTGCAATAGTGCATGCTTTCTGGCCTACAATCTTAGCGTTGAGAGAACCGTTTATAATGATTGTCTTACGAACTTTATCAAGTTCATCATCCTTAAGGAAGTAACATCCTCTGTACGCAAATTCCTTTTTAACAGCGTCATATATAGACTTATCCACAATTACCGATTGCTCTGATGCGCAAATCATACCATTATCAAATGTCTTGGAGTGGATAACTGAATTAACTGCAAGCTTAATGTCACAGCTTGCATCCATAATTGCAGGTGTGTTACCGGCACCAACGCCGAGAGCCGGCTTACCTGAAGAATAAGCTGACTTAACCATTCCGGGACCACCTGTTGCAAGTATGATATCAGCCTCCTGCATCAGCGTATTAGTCATCTCTATTGAAGGAACATCAATCCATCCGATGATATTCTTAGGAGCACCGGCAGCAACAGCAGCGTCAAGTACAACCTTGGCGGCAGCAATTGTGCTTCTCTTAGCCCTTGGATGCGGACTTATGATAATTCCGTTACGTGTCTTAAGTGAAATAAGTGTCTTAAAAATTGCTGTGGACGTAGGATTAGTAGTAGGAATTACGGCTGCTACGACACCGATGGGTTCAGCAATCTTTTTAATTCCAAATGATTTATCCTCCTCAATAACACCACATGTCTGTACATCTTTGTACTTATTGTAAATGTACTCGGCGGCATAGTGGTTCTTGATAACCTTATCTTCAACTACACCCATGCCTGTTTCCTCTACAGCCATCTTGGCAAGTGGAATACGCGCCTGATTAGCGGCGATGGCAGCTGCTTTGAATATTGCGTCTACCTGCTCCTGTGTATATGAAGCAAATATCTTTTGTGCGTCGCGCACCTGTGCAAGTCTGGCATTAAGGGCGTCCATGTTGTCTACAATGTTCTCCATTGCAATACCTCCTGTATTAGTATTTATACATCGTTAATATTTTAACAATTGCATTATATGCTTAAAACGACCAAATGTCAACATTTACATGGATATATAGGAATTATTTCACAATAACCTCAATAAAGAGTTATATTGTGTATTCAAATATATTATGTTAGAATACTAACAGAAATATCTGGCATATATATGTATATTTTACATATTGGTACATATATGCGGATTAAAATCAGATGGAGACGGTCAGAATACAGCAGGAGCACGCAATGCAACAGGTACATGTAGACAATTTAAGAGGTAATGAGGTTCTTGGCATGCCGGTCGTGTCATCAGGCAACGTCATACTGATAAGCGAAGGAACGGTACTTAGCGAAGAATATATCAAAAAACTGCGCGAACTTGACATTCAGGATGTATACATACGCAATAATGGTGCGGATGAGAACAGAGTATACAGTATTGATGAGACATATAGCGAGTCAAAGCGTAATATTGAGAATGTGCTTGAAAAACACATTTACAAGCATAACAGTGATTTGCAGAAGGTTGCGGTAGAAGCAGTAAGGATAATGGACTCTGTTATCGAGAAACCGGAGGTTGTTAACGGACTTACTGAGATACGTAATATAAGCACGGACATGTATTCTCATTGTATTAATGTGTGTTCAATGTCAACAATTCTTGCCATAAGGCTTAAGATGACAGAGACTCAGGTGCATGATATAGCAATGGGGGCGATACTTCACGATATAGGGCTTAAGTATATAAAGGTTCCTTATATTAATGTGGATGTCGAAGATATGTCTCCGAAGAATCAGATGGAATATAAGAAGCATACTATATATGGATATAGCGCGCTTCAGGATGAGACATGGCTTTCTGACACAGCCAAGGATATTATACTTATGCATCATGAGCGTGAGGATGGCAATGGATATCCTTTCCAGAATTCAAGATTCAGGGTAAGCCAGGAGGTTAAGCTTGTTGCGGTATGTGATGATTTTGATGCAATGATAAGCGGAATCGGACGCAGGAAGATGAAGATATATGAGGCTATTGAGTACATAAAGGTCAATGCCGGAATTATATATGAGCGTTCTGTTGCATCCAAGCTTCTTAAGACCATGGCGGTATATCCGGTAGGAACGAGAGTACTTACAAGTGACGGCGAGATCGGTGTAGTGGAGAAACAGAATTCGGAAGCACCGGAGAGACCTGTTATAAAGATTCTTAAAGGAGCAGACGGACATGATTATGAGAAGCCGGATTTTAAGGATCTTATGAAGATTCTTACATTATTTATAGTTGATACGATTGATTAGCAATCAGTATCCGGAAAGGTTTGAATGGCAGTATGCATCTTTTTTTGAGGGCAATAGGATTTGCGGAATTTGACGCAGAGGGCGAGAAGAAGTTAATAGAGTCGGCGGCAGCGCAGAGTCCGGAGAATAATCTCCTCATGAAGAAGAATGAATACTACGGAAGAGCAGAGCTGCTGGTGCCGATAAGCGACAGCACGGGCATATGTGTATATGGGGCTCTTGAGGATGTTAAGGATGGCAGTGCTTCGTCATTCAGACCTATTTATTATTATCCGATGCTTATGGGGAGCAGCAGAAGTGACAATGATGAGTTATCGATAGAGCGGCATTATGACAAGGAGTCATATGAAGTTATATGTGACGACCTTAAGCCCGGAGTGACTTTGATGTTCTATCTTCAGAATGCACTTGATTATCTGAGGTACAGACAGGGCAGAGTTGAATCCGGTAAGGAAAAGCCGGATTATTTTATGCTTGACCGCAAGAATCCGGCAGAGAAGGATGCGATAAGCGGCAAGGATGTCATTCTCTCGGCGCTTTCGGTGGGCGGAATGATAATTCTGCCAACAGCAAGCCGCAGCACGTCAAGACGTCCTGTATCAGGCCGTGAGGCAGCTAAGGATGCAGCAAGAAGGAATCTGCTGGCGGCAGCCAAGAATGGTGACCAGGACGCCATAGAGAGTCTTACTATTGATGACCTTGATACATATACAGCGATATCAAGAAGAATTATGAATGAAGATGTTCTTTCAATTGTGGATACTTCATTTATGCCATGTGGTGTTGAGTGCGACCAGTACTCGGTTATAGGTGAGATTCTGGAGGTCGATAATCAGACCAATGTAATCACTGATGAGAAGATATGGATTCTCAAGCTCATTTGCAATGACATCGTATTTGACATGGCGATCAACGAGGCGGACCTTGTCGGCGAACCGGCTGTAGGCAGAAGGTTCAAGGGTGTTGTATGGCTGCAGGGCGAAGTCCTTATCTAAATATATTTGACAAATGTGACAAATACATATAAAATAATAAAGGTTCTTTTGAGCCGGAAGGTTCTCATAGTTAAACGGATATAACAAGCGCCTCCTAAGGTTCAACCATGGTTGACACCTACGGAAGTTGAGAAGTGGTAAGTCAGAGTTCGATTCCAGTAAGGATTGACCTGAATGTCAAAATAAGTTACAATAGAAATTCATCACGAAAGTGATTGGATTCATAGATATGGCAACCGTAGCCAAAAGAGCTGAAAAGCCCGAAAATATGGCATTTGTTCCCTTAGTTAAATGGATATAACGGGCCCCTCCTAAGGTTCAACCATGGTTGGACCCGTTGGAAAGAAAAAGGGATAAACTTG
>CAMBEF010000075.1 GCA_945865495.1 uncultured Bacteroides sp.
AGGTAACGCAGCGCCTCCTGTCTGTCCAGGGCATCCAGCTTTATTATGTCATTATTCGTGTCATTCATTCTTATCTTAACCTAATACCCATATAAACTTAAAAGCCAGCCTGCCCCAAACTTCTGCAGACTGGCTTAACCATTCCGTTATCTGTTAGTTGATGCCAAGAATTCTCTTAACATTATCACACATCTCATTAACTTCACATACTGTGTCATGAAGAACCGGTGCTGTTCTGATATCCTCAATTGCCTTAGGAATATCAACTCCTGACAGTCTGTTAAGTTCGTCAACAAGTTCAAAATCACCCATTGAATCATACTTTGGATCTATTGCTGTAAGTACGCTTCTTGTGAACTTGTAAGGACTTGCTGTAGATGCAATGACAGTTTTAGTAGTATCACCTGTATCCTTCTTATACTTCTCATATACAGTTGCTGCAACACCTGTGTGAGTATCAATAATATACCCTGTATCCTCATACAGCTTCTTAATCGTAGCTGCATTCTCTTCCTCTGTTGCATAATTACCATAGAAATCTGCAAGCTGCTTCTTCATCTCATCCGTAATCTCATATCTGCCCTGAGACTTGAGTTCTGACATAAGCTCCTGATTCTTAGCTGCATCATTACCTGCAATTCTATAGATAAGTCTCTCAAGGTTGCTTGAGATAAGGATATCCATTGAAGGAGATGTTGTAAGGATAAAATCACGGTTTCTGTCATACTCGCCTGTAGCAAAGAAATCATACAGAACCTTATTGTCATTGGATGCACATATGAGCTTATTAATCGGAAGTCCCATATTCTTAGCATAAAATGCAGCAAGGATATTACCGAAGTTACCTGTAGGTACTACAACATTAATCTTCTCGCCATTCTTAATCTGGTCATTGGCAAGAAGTCTTGTATATGCATATACATAATAAACTATCTGTGGTACAAGACGTCCGATATTGATTGAATTAGCTGATGAGAACTGATATCCCGCAGCATTCATAACCTTCTCAAGTTCCTTGTCACCGAATATATTCTTAACGCCTGTCTGTGCATCATCGAAATTACCCTTAATTCCGATTACATATGTATTGTCACCCTTCTGTGTTACCATCTGCTTCTCCTGAACAGGGCTGACACCATCCTTAGGATAGAATACGATAATCTTAGTACCCTTAACATCAGCAAATCCTGCAAGTGCAGCCTTACCTGTATCACCTGATGTTGCTGTAAGAATAACTATGTCATTAGTTACATTATTCTTTCTGGCAGATGTTATAAGAAGATGTGGAAGTATTGAAAGTGCCATATCCTTAAATGCAATCGTTGCACCATGGAAAAGTTCCAGATAATATGCTCCATCAGCACTTACGAGCGGAGCTATCTCATCTGTATCGAACTTTGAGTCATATGCCCTATTAATGCAGTCCTTAAGCTCTTCCTCTGTAAAATCAGTGAGCATAAGCTTCATTACTTCATATGCAACTCCCTTATAATCCATTGAAGCAAGCTTATCAAGACTTACGTCAAGTGCAGGTATACTGTCAGGTACAAAAAGACCTCCGTCCGGTGCAAGTCCCTTAAGTATTGCCTGTGAAGCCTTAACACTTACATTAGCGTCTCTTGTACTCTTATACATTAATTCCATCTTCTTCCTCCATATACAGTGCATGCTGCCATTAAGGTCAGGCAGACGCGTTCTTTTTACATAAACAAAAACATTTTATCACAGAGAATTATCATCTGCAATAAAATGTTTTACAAATCGTACTATGTTCCCAAATAAAAACGTGACAGCTTGTCATACTCGGCATTAATCGCCAGAATTACCGTGCTGTCCCCGTGCATGTTATCCGGATGATATATCTTCTGAAGTGACTTATATCTCTTCTTAAGCGATGCCATATCATCAACCCCCCTGAAGAAGACATTCACATTAGCCTCCACAGACATGCTTCTTCTTGCCTCTCTTACGGCATTGTCCCTGAAGCACAGCTTGTCCCTTTCAAACTGTTCCTTGTCTATTGCCAGCCTTCTTGTCTCATTCTCAAGGAGCTGCCACTGCCTGTCGAACAAAATCTTCTGGTTCTCAAGTTGTTTACGAAGCAGCATATTCTTGCTCTGCTGGCGCTCCAGCAGATTCTTCTGAATATCTATAAGCTTGCGTTCGTCCTCAAGCTCCTTCTTCATCTCTTCAAGACGCAGACTTTCTTTAAAGAACCATTTTTTCTTATTATCAAGTTCATCCGGACTCATATTATCGAATCTGTCTTCACTCTTCATGCCAACCCTCCGCTACACTGCATGATACCGCCTGCAACAATCCAATTATACACTTCATTTGATATATTCTCAAGCAGATATGCATAATATGCATATCACACATGCAAAATGTTCCCATTCCCGCATACATTTGCACGATAAAGACATGAGTGCTATAATTCTTTTTATGTTTTTATATCATTATATCATTATATCGTAATATTAAGAATGGAGGATATATACATTGAAAACCGGAATAGTATTTGAAGGTGGTGCTTTCAGAACAATATTTTCATGCGGCGTAATGGATGCATTTCTTGCCAATAATATAATGCCTGACTATATGATCGGAGTATCCGCCGGAGCAGCTTATGGTGTTTCATACGCATCAGGACAGGCTAAGCGTAACTATGACATTATTATGAAGTTCTGCCATGACAAGCGTTATATGGGTGCCGGCAATCTTATCAATCCGTCTAACAAAAGTTATTATGGTCTCAAATTTGCCTACGACACAATTCCCAATGAGCTTGTTCCTTTTGATTATGAAGCATTTGACAGATATAACAGCCATGGAGAGTTCATTGCCGTTGTGACTAATGTTCTCACCGGCCGTCCCGAGTACATGCATGTTGGTGCACACGATCCGCAGAACACAGTTCTTCAGGCAACCTGTGCGCTCCCCCTGCTTTTTCCTTTCATTTACATTAATGACACGCCATATCTTGACGGAGGCTTAAGCGACTCAATTCCTTTTGAAAAAGCATTTGCTGACGGATGTGACAGGGTTGTTGTTGTGCTCACAAGGGAGGACGGCTACCGCAAGCAGACAGGGCGCTCAACCCGAGCCGTTGCACATGCATACATGAAATATCCGGAGCTTGCAAAAGACCTTATGAAACGTGCCAGAAGATATAACAGCTGTCTCGACAGGCTTGCAGAATATGAAAAAGACGGACGTGTCATCGTAATACGTCCTGACAGCACCAAAGGCTTCAGCCGTCTTGAAAAAGACCTGTCCAAGATTGATGCCCTCTATAATGACGGCTTCAAAAAAGGCATGGACATCGCCGACACCGTAAAGTCATTCTATGGCACCGGTGCTGAGTCTTAACACTAAAGTCCGGCATATCAGAAATTACCGAATACAATCTCTTTTGTAATTCCAACCGCCTCGCGCAGCATATAATTGACAAGCAGCAGCTTATTGGACGGGGCCGCAAGGCCCTGTACATTATTGAACCCCTGGGCATTTGCAAGATTAAGTGCCCTGAATATATGGAAGCTGCTGCTGACTATTACAACATCCGAAGAGGTATCATCTATATACAGCTCCCTGCTCAGCTTTATATTAAGCTGTGTATCTGTTGACTTATCCTCCATAAGTATCCTGTCGGGATTAATCCCCTTTTCAGTAAGATATCTTTTCATTGCGGATGCCTCTGTTACACTCTCGCCTTTTCCCTTCCCGCCTGCAACTATTATAGTGCATGCTTTTCCATCTTCGCTGCATGCATACTCATATGCAGTATCCAGCCTCTGCGCAAGAGATTTTGAAACTACATCACCTTTGACATGTGCGCCAAGCACTATCATATAATCGCATCTGCCGTCAGGTTTTGCATTCATCTTACTTATCACAAGTCCCTCAAGCACGGCAAGATATACGGCTCCCAGTATCATCACAACCGTAAATGCAGTCTTAGCCATTACCGGAAGTACAATTCTTCCGCATGCTTCCATTCTGCTTATATAAAAAACAATTCCAAAAAATAACGAAATAGCAAGCCATATATAATTAAACATTGATGATGGTCCCGTTACCGCCAGACATGTAATAAAATATCCCGCGCTTAAAACCGCAATCGTAAGCCATGTATACTGCATATTATCTCCATTCAGCAGGCACACGAAACGTTCGAAAATCACAAGCCAAATATCAGATTCATCTCTGCGGCAGACGCAATTTGTGGTGCCTGCCGCACAAATTGCTTTATGAAAAATCAGCTATTATATAAATTTTTCATGTTTTATCATATGATGTGGACATGTATTTGTCAATTTTCCTCTCTGGAACATATTTTAACATAATTGTACAAACCTTCGCTTTGGTGTATAATGCGTTTTAAATAAATGCTAATGGAGGACTAATTATGTTCGTATTCAACAATGAAGTAATTCCTACCGACTGCGAGCCGGGCGTAACACGCAAGATTCTCACCCATTCAGATGAGCTTATGATGTGCGAGATAACATTCAAAAAGGGAGCAAGAGGAAACACTCATTCACACCCACATCTTCAGATTACATACATTGCAAAAGGAAGATTTGAATTCACAATTGATGGTGAAACCAAAATAGTAGAGCAGGGAGACAGTGTATACATGCCGTCTAATGCCGTTCATGGAGTTGTTGCACTTGAGGACGGAATTCTTGTAGATGTATTCAATCCAGCAAGAGAAGATTTTCTGAAGAAATAAATTTATCTGAATATTACTCTCCTGCTGTCACCACAGCATCCATATGCATAGAATATAAATGAATCAGATTACGGAGGCTTTTATATGAAATACAGGATGCTTGGTGGCATCACAGGAATTGCCCTTTCTGTCACCACACTCTTTTCAATGTCAGCCTGTTTTCCACAGGACTCTCATGACAGACTCACATCGATAACCCTTAATGAGGTTGCCCACTCTATATTCTACGCTCCACAGTATGTTGCAATCGAGAACGGATACTTTGAAGAAGAAGGAATCAGCCTTACACTTGTCACCGGTTTTGGCGCTGATAAAGTAATGACATCACTCGTATCCGGAGATGCCGATATAGGATTTATGGGTTCAGAATCCTCAGTGTATGTATATAACGAAGGTTCAGCAGACTATGCTGTCAACTTTGCGCAGCTTACGCAGCGCGCAGGTAATTTTCTTGTATCCCGTACACCGCAGCCAGACTTCAAGTGGGAATCACTCAAGGGCAGCACAGTCCTTGGCGGACGCGCAGGCGGCATGCCTGAGATGATTCTCGAATACATTCTCAAAAATAAGGGCATCGATTATAAAAATGATCTCACAATCATACAGAATGTTGACTTTGGCTCCACTGCCGGTGCTTTCAAAGGCAGTCCTGATGATTATGACTATACAATTGAATTTGAGCCACATGCGACACTTCTGGAAAACGAAGGTGCCGGTTATGTTGTAAGCTCTCTCGGCATTGAGAGCGGATATGTACCATACACTGCATACTGTGCCAAAAAAAGTTACATTGAAAAGCACCCTGAGATAATACAGGCATTTACAAATGCAATCCAAAAGGGTATTAACTATGTAAACACAAACACGCCGGAAGATATTGCCACAATTATCGCACCACAGTTTCCGGAAACTGAGTACAAAGACCTTGTAAAGATAATTGACCGCTATAAGCAGCAGGATTCCTGGAAAGATAACACTGTATTTTCAGAAGAGAGCTTCAATCTGCTTCTTGATATTCTTGAGTCCTCAGGTGAACTCAAATCGCGTGTGCCTTATGAAGCACTGGTTAATACAGAATTTGCGGAGCGCGCAAAATAACATTATGCAAAAAAAGACATCATACATACGGTTAATCATAGATTAACTGTGCTGTATGATGTCTTTTAGATTCACATTATCAATTACATCTCTTCTAATATGCTCTTGGCACGTTCTAAGGAATCGATATGTACATAGATGGAATA
The DNA here is from genome assembly GCA_945865495.1 of uncultured Bacteroides sp. Taxonomy (GTDB): domain Bacteria; phylum Bacillota; class Clostridia; order Lachnospirales; family Lachnospiraceae; genus Bacteroides_F. The sequence continues at coordinate 5,983 of CAMBEF010000075.1, forward strand.
CTTGCGGTTGGCTGATTTTGAGAAGAATCCATGGTCACCCTTGGATCTTTCAAAATAGCTGATGTTATTCTTAAGAAGCAGCTTCTCAAGTCTATCCTTCTTTGCCTTATCAATTGAATCAATCAACATTACTTCCCTGTTGTCCATAATTCAAACCTTCCTTCTTGTTTTATATTATCATGTCATCCATTCAATGTGCCTTACAAGCCGGAGCCATCATATCTTAGTAAAATGATTTTATTGATGATGAACCGAACATCTGACGATAGATATTATTATACATATCGTCAGAAAGCACATTCTTGAGGACTGAGATATTCTTTATAACCTCCGAAGACACTTCGTTCTCCTGTGATGCAGTCATTCTCGCTGCGTTAATTGCATTAGCAAAATCCGATGACTTAAAATCAAGTGCATTGATCTGCTTATAATCCATTGAACCTGACATTGCAACATCTAATGATGTGCCGTCAATATTACCATCCAGTGTTAATGAATTAATGACAAGTGAACCGTTTGATGCATCTGTACTCTTCGTTGCAGCATCCATATACAGTCTGAGATACTGATTAGATGTATTGTCTGACTTAGGTGTAACCTTTACGTCAATCTTGACATTATCTCCGCTTGCTGAAGCCATTGCATCCATATCAAGTTCGTCTGAACCTATATTGACGTAGATGCAGTCATTCTTTTTCTCTTTGCCAAGAAGCTTAAGTTCTGCCTTAAATGCTGACCCCTTGTATGTTGTAATTGAATTAGTATCAAATGAAACTGACACAAGCTCTCTTTTATTGGTTATTGCAACATTCACAACAAACTGTCCAAATCCGAGGTTTGCATTAGTGACTGCATTCTTGCATGTATCCTTTGTGACATATCCTGATACGAATGCAAGATAAGGCTTAAGCGTATCATCATTAAATACATTCTCAATAACATTATTGGCAAAATTCTTCACGTTCTGCTCTGTTACCGTTATCGCGAACTGTGTAGCTTTGACATCCCCCTGCTCGCCATTGAACGTCACCCTGCCAAGCTTATCATATGATAATTCATTAATGAATGAATCAACCGCACCGAATACATCTTTGACAACTGCCTGTATAATTCCCGAATAAGCTGAAAGATTACTTGTTGAAGCAGCATTGCCCATGTAGCTGAACATATCACTATAGCTGATTCCGGTATCTCTGAATACATCATCTGTCTTCATGTAGAATGACTTGCTGCAAAGTGCAGGAATACTAAAATATACATTATTAGTATCCATGTAAATCTTCATCTCAATCACTGAAGACTTACCGGTTCCCTGTGCAAGTCCCATTGTTCCTGCAATAACCTTATCTTCAGGCGACATCTGAAGATGCATGTTAAGTGTGTCCGCCTTAACATATGAAAGATAGTCACTTCCGTTGACAGTTGCCCTGTCAATATGAAGTGCGTATGTAAAATCAGTCTTACCAACAACCTGTGTCGATGCTAAGCTGCTATCTGACATAACTGTGTCAAATGATGTCTGCAGATTGCCTGCTGAGCTCTTAAGAGCTTCCTTAACCTGTTCTTCAGGGTTAATAATCATTGCAAGCGTTGACCTCATGCAGAATCCTGCAACACCAAGTACAACTACTATAAGTGCAATTATCGATGCAATAAGCGGAGCCTTACTCTTCTTAGGCTCTACATGTTTTCCTACCGGCTGCTGATACGATTCCTGTGTCTGCTGTACCGACTGCTGATACGGCTGATATGGCTGATACGGCTGCTGTACCGGCTGTGCGCCATATCCGTTACCATTATTCTGCATCTGCTCGCCGCTATCACTCATATTTTTTGTAAGATCCACCGGTTCCTGCGACATAAGCATATTGCCGCACTTTGGGCAGAACATTGCCCCTTGTTCTACTTCATTACCACACTTTGGACAAAACATATCCACACCTCTCATATTAATTATTTCTTCCAGTCAATTACTTCTTCACATACTTGACAAATTCATATTCCAGATCAAAATATGTACGTTCGTCGCTGCTCTCCTCAATTGTCCATTCGTCCATCTCATCAAGATTTGGAAAATATGTATCTGCATCATATGAGTAATTGATCTTAGTAACATGAGCCACACTGCAATATGGGAGGAACTGTCTGTATATTGACTCTCCACCTATAACATAGATATCTTCATCATTATACTGCTTAAGCACTTCAAGTGCCTCCTCGATACTATGGCAGATGATGGCATCTTTAACATTATACTCCTTATCTTTTGTTATGACAACATTAACCCTGTTCTTAAGCGGCAGTCCATTAGGGAAGCTTTCCAGTGTCTTTCTTCCCATAACGACTACTTTTCCTGTCGTCTCCCTGCGGAAAAACTGCATATCTTCAGGAATACTCACAAGAAGCTTTCCTTTGTGTCCTATAGCCCAGTTACTGTCTACAGCAACTATCATATTCATAAAAATGACCTCTCTTTCTGCAACCTTTTCCTAAATTAACTTTTATTTTTCTCAGTCAGACCGCAACAGGTATCTTTATCTGTGGGCCATACTGATAATTCTCAAGTTCAAAATCATCCACCGTGAACTCATAAAAGTCTTTAACATCCGGATTCATGCGGAATACAGGTGCATCATATGTCTGACGCTTTATAAGTTCTTTTACAAGAGGAATATGTCTGTCATATATATGTGCATCCGCTATTACATGAACAAGCTCTCCCGCCTCAAGTCCGCTCACCTGTGCAATCATGTGTACAAGCACTGCATACTGCACTACATTCCAGTTATTCGCAGTAAGAATATCATTAGAACGCTGATTGAGTATAGCATTAAGCTTATTACCGGTAACGTTAAAGGTCATGCTGTATGCACACGGATAAAGATTCATCTCATGCAGATCCTGATGGACGTATATATTAGTCATTATACGGCGGCTGTATGGATTATTCTTAAGGTCGTACAAAACTCTGTCGACCTGATCCATCATGCCTTCCTTATACTGGTGCTTGACACCAAGCTGATATCCGTATGCTTTGCCAATTGAGCCGTCCTCGTCTGCCCATTCATCCCATATATGGCTGTTAAGATCCTTTATATTATTGGACTTCTTCTGCCATATCCAGAGAATCTCGTCTATACAGCTTTTGAATGCCGTCCGTCTTAACGTCATAATCGGGAATTCTTTGCTAAGATCATATCTGTTCACAACGCCAAACTTCTTAATTGTATATGCATACGAGCCATCCTCCCACTTAGGCCTGACCTTCTCGCCTTCTGTGCTGTACCCGTTGTCAATTATATCATTACACATATCTATAAAAACTTTATCAGCGTAACTCATTAGTACTCATTATCCTCCTTCTTAAGATATGATGATAATCCTGCCCTGTCGAGATATTCTTTTCCGATATAGCCTTTTACCATAATACCGTCAGCCGTATAATCTTCACTCATCAGCTGTCCGTACTGTCTTATGACCTGTATCTTTCCTGCATCTGCAAATCCGTAACAATGCTCTATATATACTTTGGAGCCTCTTAAGATATCTCCAAGTGCCTCTTCAAACTCATCAAGTCCCTGTCCCGTCTTTGCAGATATATATACGGTCTTATCTGCCTTAAAATCCCTTGGCTTTGCTGATGAATCCGTCATATCCAGCATATCACATTTGTTGAAGAGAGTTATAACCGGTTTGTCCCCGACTTCAAGCTCCTGCAGTGTATCATATACAATCTCCATCTGACGTTCCATATCATCATTGGATGCATCAACAACATGCACTATAATATCCGCATATCTCGCTTCTTCAAGTGTACTTCTGAACGCATCTATAAGATGGTGCGGAAGCTTTCTGATAAATCCGACCGTATCGGTAAGCAGCACTCTTGACTTATCCGCAAGAACCAGCTCCCTCGTTGTAGGGTCAAGTGTTGCAAAAAGCTTATCTTCTGACAGCACGTCCGCATCAGTAAGTCTGTTAAGCAGCGTTGATTTGCCGGCATTTGTATATCCTACAATTGCAGCAACCGGAATACTTGTCTTTTTTCTCTGCTGTCTTGTTACTTCTCTGTGTCTTACAACCTCA
>CAMBEF010000076.1 GCA_945865495.1 uncultured Bacteroides sp.
CATTTTGATAAGGAGAAGGCAATAACGGACGAGCAGGCTAAGACGGTTGCACAGATTACGGCAGCTGAATGTGCAGAAGGTGTATGGTTTATGTATAAGGTCGTAAGGACCGGATACAGGGATATCAACGAAGATGAGAAGCATACTCCGGTGGAGACGGTGAGTCTGTATTACAGCGTTAATGGCACGGATTTTGTCAAATGCATATCTGCTGAATCTAAAGCGGGCCGCTGGGTTGGCGTAAAGAATGGCATATACTGCATAAGCGATAACGATAACGGCGGCTGTGTTACTGCAAAATATGTCAAATACATAAAAAACGATAACATTTAATTTGCTTGCAAATGAGCTGTGAATATGCTAACATAAGCATATTAATGGTAAAAGCCGTGAAGGCTCTTGAGCAGAAGTGGATTATCCCTTTGATGCGGGTGATACCGATTAGTATATCCGTCCCGGCATATATCATTTTACTGATATGTGCCGGGACTTTTTAATTTGATGGAGGTAGAGATGGCAAATATTATTTCTGACGAAACAATTGATTATGTTGGAATTCTTGCTAAACTGGAACTTTCGCCTGAAGAGAAGGAAGAGGCGAAGAAGGATATGGGAAGGATGCTCGATTATGTAGATATGCTTAACGAACTTGATACATCAGGTGTGGAGCCTATGTCACATGTGTTCCCTGTCAATAATGTATTCCGTGAGGATGTTGTTACTAACGGTGACGACCGTGACAATATAACAGCCAATGCACCGCAGAAGAAGGATGGCGCATTTATGGTACCTAAGACATTTGTCTAAGACATTTGCTTAAGACAGATAGTCTGGGATATTTGTTTGATTATTTTGAATATATGATTTGGAGGATATAGACGTGGATTTGATGAGTCTGACAGCCGTTGAGCTTGGCAGAAAGATAAAAGCCAAAGAAGTTACCGTCAGGGAAGCAGTCCTTGCGGCATATGACAAGATTGATGAGAAGGAAGCCGAGCTTAACTGCTATGTTACAACAACGAAGGAAGCAGCACTTGCTAAGGCGGATGAAGTTCAGGCTAAGATTGATGCGGGCGAACTTACAGGACCTCTCGCAGGTGTGCCTGTTGCAATCAAGGACAACATGTGTACCAAGGGAGTGCTTACGACATGCAGTTCCAAGATACTTGAGAACTTTGTGCCTACATTTACGGCAGAAGCAGTAATTAATCTTGAGAAGGCAGGTGCCGTAATTCTCGGTAAGACTAATATGGATGAGTTCGCGATGGGAAGTACAACGGAGACATCGCATTACGGAGCAACTAAGAATCCATGGAATACAAAGCATGTTCCGGGCGGTTCATCAGGCGGTTCGGCTGCAGCAGTTGCAGCTGAGGAGTGCAGCTTCGCACTTGGTTCTGATACAGGCGGTTCTATAAGACAGCCTAGCTCATACTGTGGCGTTACGGGTATGAAGCCTACTTACGGAACAGTATCAAGATACGGACTTATTGCGTATGGTTCTTCTCTTGACCAGATAGGACCTATTGCGAGGGATGTTACTGACTGTGCAACAATACTTGAGGCGATTGCTTCATATGACCCTAAGGATTCGACATCAATTAAGAGAGATGATTATGACTTTACATCAGCACTCGTTGACGATGTTAAGGGAATGAAGATAGGTATACCTAAGGATTATCTTATTGAAGGACTTAATCCTGAGGTTAAGGATGCAATTATGAATGCAGCACATAAGCTTGAAGAAAAGGGTGCTGTTGTTGAGGAATTTGACTTAAGTCTCGTAGAATATGCAATTCCTGCATACTATGTAATTGCATGTGCCGAGGCAAGTTCTAATCTCGCAAGATTTGATGGCGTTAAGTATGGATACCGTACACCTGAATATAATGAGCTTCATGAGATGTACAAGAAGACACGTTCAGAGGGATTCGGACCTGAGGTTAAGAGAAGAATCATGCTTGGTTCGTTTGTATTAAGCTCAGGATATTATGATGCTTATTATCTTAAGGCACTTCGTACAAAGGCACTTATAAAGCAGGCATTTGATAAGGCATTTTCCAAGTATGATATAATTCTCGGCCCTGTTGCACCTACAACTGCGCCTGAGATTGGATCGTCACTTGCAGACCCTATCAAGATGTACCTTGGAGATATTTATACAATTTCTGTTAACCTTGCAGGTCTTCCGGGTATCAGTGTCCCGGGAGGATTTGATTCAAAGGTTCTTCCTATCGGTGTGCAAATGATTGGTAACTGTTTTGAAGAGAAGAAGATTATCAGGGCTGCATATGCATTTGAGCAGTCTCTGAAGGCAGAGAGAATATAGGAAAGGAGCCAATACAATGAGAGAATACGAAACAGTCATTGGACTTGAGGTCCACGTTGAACTTGCAACTAAGACAAAGATTTTCTGCGGATGCTCAACTGCTTTCGGTGGAGCACCTAATACACATACATGTCCGGTATGTACAGGTATGCCGGGTTCACTTCCTGTACTGAATAAGCAGGTAGTTGAATATGCTATGGCAGTGGGACTTGCTACTAACTGTGCGATAACACAGAACTGCAAGTTTGACCGTAAGAACTATTTTTATCCGGATAACCCACAGAATTATCAGATATCACAGCTCTATTATCCGATATGCCGTAACGGACATGTTGATATTGAAGTTGACGGAGTTAAGAAGAGTATCGGAATCCATGAGATCCATATGGAAGAAGATGCAGGTAAGCTTATACATGATGAGTGGGAAGACTGCTCACTTGTAGATTTTAACAGAAGCGGTGTCCCGCTTATCGAGATAGTATCAGAGCCTGATATGCGTTCGGCAGAGGAAGTTATTGCATATCTTGAGAAGCTCAGAATGACAATACAGTATCTTGGTGCATCAGACTGTAAGATGCAGGAAGGCTCTATGAGAGCTGATGTCAACATTTCCGTAAGGGAAGTCGGAGCATCTGAGTTTGGTACACGTACTGAGATGAAGAACCTTAACTCATTCAAGTCAATCGCAAGGGCAATTGAGGGTGAGCGCAACAGACAGATAGAACTTATAGAGGATGGCAAGAAGGTAGTTCAGGAGACACGCCGCTGGGATGATTCAAAGGAATCATCATATGCTATGCGTTCCAAGGAGGATGCACAGGACTACAGATATTTCCCTGAACCGGATCTTGTACCTATCGTTATAAGCGATGAGTGGATTGCAAGGGTTAAGTCGCAGCAGCCGGAATTCAGAGAAGAGAAGAAAGCAAGATACCAGGAGGAGTTCGGTCTGCCTGAGTATGATGCGGATATTATCACGGGAACAAAGCATCTTGCGGATATATTTGAAGAAGCAACCAAGATCTGTGGCAAGCCTAAGAAGGTATCTAACTGGATTATGGGTGAGACGATGAGACTCCTCAAGGAGAAGGAGATGGATCCTGAGGATATCACATTCGCACCTGAGAACCTTGCTAAGATAGTTAATCTTGCAGATGCAGGAACAATCAATAATACGGCTGCTAAGGAAGTGTTTGAAGCTGTATTTAACGACAATGTCGACCCTGATGTTTATGTTGAAGAACATAAGATGAAGCAGGTTAATGATGAAGGCGCATTGAGAGAAGCTATTGAGAAGGTTATAGCTGAGAATCCACAGTCTGTTGACGATTACCATAATGGTAAGGAAAAAGCAATAGGATTCCTTGTCGGACAGACTATGAAGGCTATGAAGGGTAAAGCTAATCCTGCAATGGTTAACCAGATATTAAAGGAATTGCTCTAATATATGAAAAATGATTTACTGACTATTGGAAGTTTTACTGTGCACGGATATGGCCTTATGATAGCAATCGGTGTTATTGCTGCTTATATGGTGGCAGAATATCGTGCCAAAAAGAAGAATATGGATCCGGATAATGTCTTTTTACTTGTTATATGGGCACTTGTATCAGGATATATCGGTTCTAAGCTCCTGTTTATAATTACTATCCTTCCGTATGTTTTTAAGGATCCTTCAATCCTTAAGAATGTCTGGGAAGGCTGGGTTGTATATGGTGGAATTATTGGCGGCGTAATCGGAATCATGATTATGTGCAGAGTTAAGAAGCTGGATTTTTGGCAGTATATAGATCTTACAGCTCCGTCAATGGCACTTGCACAGGGATTCGGACGTATCGGATGTCTGCTGGCGGGCTGTTGTTACGGAAGACCTGCAACGTCAGCGTTTGCAATTACATTTCATAATTCGGCATTTGCACCTAATAATATTGCACTTGTACCTACACAGATAATATCTAGCGGACTTGATTTTGCTAATGCATTCGTGCTTCTCTGGCTTGATCGTAAGAAAAAATGTGATGGACAGATTATGGCATTATATCTGATGTTCTACAGTGCCGGCAGATTTGTGCTTGAGTATTTCAGGGGTGACCTTGAACGCGGAAGCGTTGGAGCGCTGTCAACGTCCCAGTTTATATCGGTATTTACATTTATACTTGGTGTGGTCATATTCGTGGCGAGAACACGTTTATGTGATAAGAATAAGTGATGGAAGGAGGTGAAGGCGGGTGTTTGGATTTGGTAAATCATCTAAGCCAAGGGCAGCAGTATTTGTAGACTATGAGCATTGGTTCTATGGATATCATAATAATTTCCATATGAGACCTAACTTTGAGGAGTGGATTCAGGAACTTAAGAATGAATATGACATTGATGAACTTCATGTGTTTGGAGATTTTTCAGAGCGTCAGATAGGAGCGGAGCTTCCTGAACTTCAGAGAATTACGAATAATAACGTGACTCATACTGCAAGTGATAAGCTTGGTGTGGACAAAGATTTTACGGATGTAATAATACTTGACCATATTTACAGAAGTGCAGCAAAGAAGAAGAGTGCAGATGTATATGTGCTGTTTACAGGGGATGCACATTTTACATGCGTTGTGGATTATTTAAAAGAACTTAATAAAAAAGTAGTTATTTACGGAGTTAAATTCGGCTTCAGCAATGCACTGAAGTCAGCAGCAACAAGTTATGTAGAGATGCCAAGACAGATTCAGGTTAAGAATCATTATAATGACCTGATTCTTGCAAGTCTTGATAAGCTTCGCAGAAAGCCTGGCAAGACACCTTCATACTGGAAAACCATAGATAGCGTTGCCAAGTATAACAGGGTTCCGGAAGACAGGGTTAAGAAGGCGCTTGATGGCCTTATAAGCCAGAAGTATATCAGCCAGACTACAAAAACAGATGCTAGGGGAGAGAAAATTTCACTCCTTACGGTTGACTGGGATAAGCTCAGCCAGGATGGAATATGGCAATAATTATATTGTCTGGGGGTTACTTATATGAGGATAGAAAAAAGAAGAACAAAGAGAATTGATGTTGATGTTACAGTTTCGTTAAGGCAGCTGGGGGATAGCTTTGTATCAGGATATTCATCAGATACGGTGGATGTGCATGTTATTGACATATCAAAAGGTGGAATAGCATTCGAGTCTGATTATGATTTTAAAATTAATTCTTACTATGATACTATAATCACACTTGCCAATAAGGAATCATTTGAGGCGGTGATAGAAGTGCTCCGCAAAGATGTTCACGGAGCGAATAACGTATATGGCTGCAGATTGGTCGGAATTAATGCTGATGACCAATTTAAGATTGATGTGTATCAGCTGCTTCATGACAATGGCGAAGCACAGTAGTAGCGTGACCGTGAGTGGAAGGAAAACCAGCGGTCTGCAGATATAAAATACTGCCATACAGGATACAAGCAGATGTCCTGTATGGCAGTATTTTATTGTTTTGTTATATATTTTTCTTCAAAGCTCGCAGATGGCATCGGTCTGTCATAATAATAACCCTGTATCTTATCACATCCAAGTTCCATTATGCGCTGCCTTTCACGTTCGGTCTCAATGCCTTCACATATTATGTCGAAACCTATACTCCTGAGTATATTGATGATTCCTGAGAGAAGAATCACTCCTTTGTCATTATCAAGGCACTGCCTTGCAAAACTGCAGTCAAGCTTGATTGTGTCGGCAGGCAGAGCGGCAATAAGACTGAGTGAGGAATATCCGGAGCCAAAGTCATCAACATCAATGGCAAATCCATGCCTGCGTAGTTCTCTTGCTGTATCGTCTATAAAGTCAACGGATTCAATAAAAGTTGTCTCTGTTATCTCAAGCTCTATCAGGCGGGATGGAATATCATACTTCTTCTGGAGGGCAAGTATCTTATCAATAAGCCCGGGCTTTAGAAACTGTATTCTTGATATATTGAGTGAGACGGGTTTTACATTGCCGCCGTTATCAATCCATCTGCGTATGTCAGAAAATGTCTTCTCCATGATTATATCATCAAAATCACCAATGATGCCTGTGCGCTCAAGAACAGGAATGAATTCACCGGGAGATATAATGTTGCCTTCCTTGTCGGCTATGCGTCCTAAAGCTTCTGCACCGATAAATTCGCCGGTAGAGGCTGAACACTTAGGCTGGTAATATACATACACACTGTCACGTTCACGTGCACTCTGGAATTCATGTGTAAGCCTCATTACATTGGATGAATCCTTATATGCGTTGGAATCAAATATGCCGCATGTCACACTCAGGTTACCTTTGAAGCACTTCTTGGCAAAGTGCGCCTTATCACATGCTGAACGTATTCCTTCTGAATTGTCCTCGATTATATAAAGCCCTGTATACACATGAAAATATATATTATGATAACGCTTCTGGATATATTCAGTAAACTCTGCATTCATGTTTGTTATGATTGCTACTTCTTCATCCTGCGATACATCACCTAGAGCAATCAGCGCCCTGAACTGGTCGGCATAAGGGCGGCTTGCAAGTATGCATCGTGGATTGCCGCTGAAGAACTTCTCAGACATCTCCTGGATAGTGCGGTTGCCTTCAGCCATTCCGTAAAGGTCATTAATGTATTTGAAATTGCTTAAATCAGTTGCTGTGACAGCATATCTGCAGTCCGGGTTATTCTTTAATATTTTATCAGCCTCGCGCAGGAAAAGGTGCAATGGCAATAGGTTGGTAAGATAATCCCTCTCCATATGAAACCTCCTGGTGACACATTAACAGATGTGTCCTGTAATTTTGTAAACACGGATTGTACTAAAATCAATACAATTATCATGCTGTAATGATAGCACATTTTGCTTTGAATAACAACAGCTATGTGCTACAATTAGTTAGATAATTATCAGACTTCTCCAAAGCAGAAGAATTAACGAAAAGAGGTTTTTTGATGAAAAAGTTATTTGCACTTCTGTGGTTTTCGATAGTTATGCTTACAGCGGTTTGTGGATTGATTTTTTATACAGACAGCCGGAAGTCACAGCAAAGCAGTCAGAATAATGCACAGGCTGCAATATATACCATGGCAGGCACCAAGCCAACACTTCCGCTTGCTCCTTCAGCACAGGTTAGAACGAAGCCTGCATCAGACAGGGGAGCTCTTGGAACAGATTATAAAGCTATGCAGGGAAGCGGCAAGTCGGTATCTGCTCCGGATTCATCACGTGCACCTGATGCTGCGCCGGCAACGGAAGCGGAATCAGTGAAGAAGTACACATTTACTGAAGAAATGTATCCGTATCGGGCAATGTTATCCAAAGAGCAGCAGGAAGTATACGATGATGTATATGCTGCAGCCGTAGACCGCAGGAGTGATTGTGCTGTTGGCGCAATGATAAGCCAGGATGCGCTGAATGATGTGATGACGGCCGTATATAACGACCACCCGGAGCTGTTTTATCTTGATACACAGTATTCGTATGAGTATTCCGGTTCAGGAAGAGTGTTGAAAGTTACACTTAAGTATAATGCCACAGCGGCGGATTATGAGAATTCACTTAAGAAGTTCAATGATGCGGCAGATGCGATAATTAAGGGGGCATCCGCACTTACTACAGCAGAGGATAAGGAAAAATATGTATACAATGCCATAATGGACAGCGTTAAATATAATGCGTCGGCACCGGTTAACCAGAGTGCATACAGTGCACTTGTTAATAAGGAGTCTGTGTGCGCCGGATATTCGCGGGCATTCCAGTACATTATGCAGAAGCTTGACATACCATGCTATCTGTGTACAGGATATTCCAAAGGAGGGGCACATGCGTGGAATATAGTAAAACTGGGTGATGCATATTATAATGCTGACATATCATGGGATGATTCGCTTGGAGAGAGCGGAGGATATACTTACAGATATTATAATGTTTCTGATGAAAAGTTCTCTGTTGACCATACAAGAAAAGGTCTTTCGGTAAAACTGCCGAAGGCAGCAGGTGAATAACCTGTGCGCCTCCGGCAGTTTTGCTTTTGAATCTTAATGAATCCTAGCTGTATGTAATAAATGCGGCAAGCTTAAGAAAGCTGGGAAGTGCAGTTAGGGCATCTTACGGCCTTGACTGATATCTTGCTGCAGCAGTAAGGGCATTCCTTAGTGTTTGGTGCTGCCGGAGCATCTTTGTGGCCGAGGCTGCTTAGCTTGTTAAGAACCTTAACAAGCATGAATATTATGAATGCCATAATGATAAAGTTAATAACTGATGTTATGAAAGCACCATATCTGATGTCAACACCACGGATTGTGAGCACCATGCTGCTGAAGTCAGTCTTGCCGAACAATCCGATGAATGGCGAGATTACATCGTTGGTAAGAGATGTAACAATAGCCTGAAAAGCTGCACCGATGATAACACCGACTGCCATGTCCATTACATTGCCGCGCAATGCAAATGCCTTGAACTCGTTTAAAAATTTTTTCATATGTCCCTCCATAAATAAAAATGAGATATTATGCTGTATAATATAATGATACAGTCAGCAAATTCTATTGTCAATACTACTTGAAATGTGGTAATATTATCTGTAGTGTTGATTAGATATTGAGTATTGTAATCGGATGTAATCCGATATTTATAAGAGGATAAAAGATGCGATTAACGATTGATACACATATGCATACAATTGCAAGCGGACATGCTTATAATACGATTGATGAGATGACACGTTCTGCTGCTGACAAGGGATTTACACATATTGCGATAACGGAGCATACGCCAAAGATGCCCGGCTCATGCGCTGAGATGTATTTTCATAATCTTCAGTCACTCCGCCATGAGAAGATGGGAGTGTACAGACTGTTCGGAGCGGAACTTAATATAATGGATTTTAAGGGCAGTGTGGATCTGCCTGAACGTGTGTATAAAGAGCTTGATATTACAATAGCAAGTTTCCATACGCCGTGCATTAAGTCGGGAACAAGGGAACAGAATACAGCGGCTCTGATATCAGTTATAAAGAATCCGTGGATTAATATAGTAGGTCATCCGGATGACGGAAGGTATCCGGTTGATATGGAAGCGGTTGTTAAGGCTGCAAAGGAGAACAATACACTGCTTGAGCTTAATAATGCATCACTTAAGCCTGCAGGGCCAAGACCGGGAACCTGGGAGAATGACCGGAAGATGCTTGAACTGTGTAAGAGGTATAAGGCGCACATAACTATATCAAGTGATGCGCACATTGAGGAGGATATTGGTAATTTCCAGTATGCACTTCAGCTGATTGAAGAGATGGATTTCCCGGAGAGCCTTATAGCCGGAACGGATTATGATAAGCTTGTGGGATTCCTTAATATAGGGAAGAGTGGGAACAATGAATAAAAAGCTTGATACTGACGAAGTTAAGAACCTGTACAAAGCTGTTGTATCTTTGAAAAGTGAAGAAGAATGCATGGCATTTTTTGAGGATTTGTGTACTATTAATGAGATATTATCACTGTCGCAGAGATTTGAAGTTGCCGGACTTCTAAGAGAGCATTGGACATATCTTGACATTGCCCAGAAGACAGGGGCATCAACAGCGACAATAAGCCGTGTGAACAGAGCTCTCAACTATGGAACGGACGGCTATGACACTGTGCTTAACAGACTTAAGGCAGAAGAACGGGAATAACAGAATATAGAATATATATTAAGCAGACAAAAGGCTGCCGGAATGAT
>CAMBEF010000077.1 GCA_945865495.1 uncultured Bacteroides sp.
GCCGCTGATTACGTCATCGCCCGCCTTAGCTTCTCTTGGCACGCTCTCGCCGGTAAGTGCACTTGTGTTAAGTGTAGTGCTGCCTTCAATAATGACGCCATCAATAGGAACTTTTTCCCCCGGCTGCACAACTATTACAGAGCCAATCTCAACCTCATCCGGATCAACCTTCTCAAGCTTTCCGTCACGCTCAATATTGGCATAATCAGGTCTGATATCCATAAGCTCGCTGATATTCCTGCGGCTCTTACCGACAGCATAACTCTGGAACAGCTCGCCAATCTGGTAGAACAGCATAACGGCAACGCCTTCTTTGTAATCGCCAAGTGCAATGGCACCTACAGTTGCAACCGCCATAAGAAAATTCTCATCAAACACCTGCTTATTCTTAATTCCCTTGAACGCCTTGAGCAGTATATCATATCCGATAATAAGATACGGAATCATAAAAAGCACAAACTCAAGCCATCCTTCCACCGGAATAAAAGCAAACAGAATCATTGTTACCGCAGCGGCTATTATTCTTATTAAAACCTTTTTCTGCTTCTTATTCATACTATCTCCATTCCGCAGGATTACAGGTAAATCTCGCAATCATCCTCTACCTTCTTGCAGTTCTTAAGAACTTCCTGCATAACAGCCTTAGGATCCTGTCCTTCCTCAAACTCAACATTCATCTTAAGTGTCATAAAATTAACAACTGCATCCTTAACACCTGCTGTATTCTTCGCAGCCTCTTCCATCTTATTAGCACAGTTTGCACAATCAACCTCAATCTTATAACTCTTCTTCATAAAATCCTCCGTTTCTAAAGCTTACGCTTTAAAATTAATATCATATTATTCTTTGTTTTTATAAACATATGAACAATTATTCATATGTTTGAATATATTATAGCATCGCACATTTATATGTCAATATTTTTATTGCATTTTCTAAAATATCATTTTCTAAAATATTTCCCGTACCGGCTATTCATTCAGCTGTAATATGCTTCCAATTCTACTTCTACTGCATCATCATTGTCAGCAGCATTGCACATGCCGGAAGTGTAATTATACTGAGCAGTGTCGTTAGGACAACAGATCCGGCAGCTGTCTCTTCATTATATTCAAACTGCACTGCAAATACCGACGTTATTGCGGCACTCGGACACGCCTGAAGCAAAAGCACTACCTCCGGCACTATTCCCTTAACACCAAGCAATGCAAATATAGCAAAGCTTATCGCCGGTATAAGGAACATCCTTATTGCTATTACCATCATAATTTCCCTGTTCTTAAGCATTGACCTGATGTCACCCGATGCAATAAGCATTCCTGTTATGAACATTGATAACGGTGTATTCATATTACCTATGAGATTAAGCGGCTGCTCAATCACTGACGGCACAGGAATACGGCAGAGATATATTACGAGGCCTATAACCACAGATATTATTACCGGCGTTGTAAGTATTGTATGTATTACCTCTTTTGCATTAACTTTCCTGCTTACTATCGCATATCCGACGGTCCACAATAAGATATTAAATATCGTAACATATACACTGGCATAGAGAAGTCCCTCTGACCCAAACAGTGCCTGAATCAGCGGGAACCCCATATATGCAGCATTAGAGAACATACATGCAAATCTTAATATCGGTAAATCCTTACTTGCGACTTTCATTGTTATTACGAGAGTGACAATTATGCCTATTATCATAAGTATAGTACTCAGCACAAGTGACCTTACAAGATTTGTAAGTATTTCCTCATTAAAATCCATTATGTATGAATGTATTATCATTGCCGGAACAACAAGGTACAAAAGCAAATCCGAGAACGCTTTTTTCCCTTCAATCTTAACCGCCTTAGTCTTAACGCACACAAAGCCTGACATAATAAGAATAAACAGGACTACAACCTGTTTTGCCGTAATTAATGCAAGATTCATCTGTATTTTTCTCTCTTTCCTTTAAAATATTACACTATCAGTCAGCAATCTGCTTTCCTGTCGTGTCCATATGAAAATCATCTCTTATTATTAACTGCGATATCGGAACAAGTTCGTAGCCCTTCGCCTGAATGCCTTCTATCAGGCTGTCAAGCGCATCTGCCGTATATTTGGCACCATTATGGCACAGTATTATAGCTCCGTTATCAAGATATTTGCTTTCTACAACCCTTTTTATAATTGAATCCACCCCATAGTCTTTCCAGTCAAGACTGTCAATTGACCATTGTATCGGATAGTAATTCATTCCATATACCGTTTTGATCAGTTCAGAATCATAATCTCCGTACGGAGGTCTGAACAAAAACATTTCATATCCGGTAAGCTCTTTTACTTTATTGTGAACTTTCATAATCTCTTCCTGATTCTGTGCCTCAGAAAGCTTGCTCATCTGTTTGTGATTTTCACTGTGATTCCCAAGGTCATGCCCTCTTGCATATATTTCCTTTACCATGTCGGGATAGTCATTAACCCATCCGCCCGTCATGAAAAATGTCACTTTCACATTATGCTTATCAAGCGTATCAAGTATCCTTATTGTATCATCTGCTCCCCAGGCGGCGTCAAAGCTTAATGACACCTGCTTTGATGCATCATTCTGCCTGTCTACGCAATATATTGGGAGGTCTTTTCCATTAATCGTACTGTTCTTTGCATTGCTTATCACATTAGCTGACGATACCGTCTTTGCAATGCTACCTCCACCTCCGAGGCACCATTGCAAAGATACCGCAGTGATTGCGAACATTATCCATGCTGTGCGAACCCCCTGCGGCATCTTATACCATGTCTTTTTAATTCCGTCTGATGCATTATGCATAAGCTGGTTCATATATATCTCCCGAATCAACGGACTTGGTATATTATTATGAACCGGCTGCTTGTCATATGTCAGACATTAACTGCCTTATCTAACGTAAATGAATATATAAGTTTCTCACTGACTTCCATGCCTAATGCACGTTCAAGTGCTTCCGAATATAATTCAAGCTGTATTGCATAATGGTCTCTTAGTATCTTCTCTGCATTACTTCCTGATACTCTGTCTGTCTTGTAATCAACAAGAACAACTTTGCCATTCTCTTCAAAATACATATCAATTACACCCTGAATCAGCACTGTCTCTTTGTCAAGAAGTGAGTAAGACACATTATATCTGTCGGCAAGTTCCTGATATATCTTTATACTGCCTGCCGGTATACCCATTACAAACGGCTGTTCCCTGTATAATCTGCCTGTCCTGAATGCTTCCGCAGTCCTTACACCTATACTGCTGTTACAGAAATCATATATCTTCTGTGGATTCACAGCATCTGCCTGCCGCCGCGTCATCATATTCTTATCAACAAGCTCATCAATATATCCTATTATATCATCAACACTGGCACAGCGGTTGTAATCAAGGCACTCCATAACCCTGTGAAATGCGGTTCCGCGCTCAGCCGGTGCCACATCCTCTTTTTTGCTTATGAACTGTGGCACACACGGTTCGTAATCCGGCTGTATACCCTCTATACCGCTCTCACTGCTGCTCTTCTCATTGTTCGCTGCATTAAGTTCCGGCAGGACATCTCTTGAGAACTCTTCCTGTTCCTCATATTCATGCAGCTTAATCTCAGATACTGACAGCTTTGTCTTCATTGTAACCGCATATCCGTATTGATAAGGTGCAATGTTGATGGCTTCATTCTTAACAGCTTCATGAACATCACCTGCACTTTTATTCATTATATCATACTTATCTTCATTTGGCACTTTATTAATTTCGGTAACACTAATATCAAAATTCACTGCGTCACTGCATGCTACAGGCATAATCATGTCCATATAACTTGAGCAGCCCTGAATCCCGTCAAATGTTGATACGTCAGTCGTCTTCCACTTTGTGCACATCTTATCATAATTTTTCAGAGTACCGGTCATTATAAGCTTTTCCTTAGCTCTCGTCATCGCGACATAGAGAATACGCATCTCCTCTGCAAGATTATCGTCAACAAGCTTCATCTCTACAGCACTTTTCACCGGTGTTGAAACCTTCGTACGCATCACTGTGTCTATTATATCCGCACCCACGCCTATATCAGAATCTACAACAACACGTCCTCTTGCGTCCATGTTATTGAACTTCTTGGCAATTCCCGCAACTATTACTATAGGGAACTCAAGACCTTTGCTCTTATGTATGCTCATTATCTGTACAACATTATGGTCAGACATATCTGAGGCTCCCGACTGCGAATCCAGATTATACTTTCTTATCTTCTCGATATACCTGAGAAAATTAAATAATCCGTGATAACTTGTCTGTGCATAACTACCTGCCTTATCGCAAAGCATGTCAAGATTCTGCTGCCGCATACTTCCCGCCGGCATCATACCCACATAATCATAAAAGCCGGTGTCATATATTATCTTCCATATAAGTTCATTAATTGTAAGATATACGGATTTGGTCCTGTACTCCTCAATCATCGTGAACAGGCTGCTGATTTTGGTATATATCTCATCCTCATTGTCAGCGTGTGAATTAATATACCTGTTCATTGATTCATAAAGCCGGGCCTCCGGATATGCACCCTTAACTAATGCAAGGTCATTCACATCAAGCGTGCCAAAATAAGATAATGCAACAGCCGCAAGCGGGATATCCTGTGCCGGGTTGTCTATAACAGCAAGCAAATTAAGTACCTGCTCAATCTCGTATGTATCGTAATATCCGCTTGAGCTCTGTGCGGCCGCCGGTATTCCCGCATTCATAAGTTCGTCAGCAAACACATCAGCCCATCCGTCAAGCGACCTGGTTAGTATGACTATATCTCCATATTCAGCTTTTCTGTATGTGCCAAGACGTTCATCATACACCGGCATTCCCGTATCTTCATCAATAATCTCTTTTATTATTGACGCGATAAGCTGCCCCTCACATTCTCTTGGAGTATTAACATCGTCTTCATCATATTGAATATTCAGATCTGCCAGTCTTATGGATGTTCTGTTATCCATCATTCCTGAATCTGTTCTTGCGGCAAATTCCAGCCCCGGATTAAGTCTTACATCCTCAGTATATTCAATTCCGCCGCATTCTCTGTGCATAATCTTCTCAAAAACAGCATTAACGGAATACAACACCTGACTTCTGCTGCGGAAGTTGTTACGCAGTTCTATAACCTCACAGCCGTCAGTATCAGGATACGCTCCGTACTTATCAAGAAACAGCTCCGGTCTTGCAAGCCTGAACTTGTAAATGCTCTGCTTGACATCACCTACCATAAAAAGATTGTTGCGGCTGCTGTCAAGCCGTCCGCGTGATACCGCTGTCAATATCATCTCCTGAAGCATATTACTGTCCTGATATTCATCAATGAGAATCTCCTCGTAATATGATGCAAGATCATTGGCAAGCTGTGTATATTCATCAGCACCCTTCTCATGTTTTACAAGCAGGCTGCACGCCATGTGTTCTATGTCGTTAAAATCTATAATATTCTTTTCTTTTTTGGCAGCATCCACGGCATCCATGTATTCTGCCGCAAGCGCAATAAGCATTCTCAGAGGTGCTCCGTTAGACGAAAGCTCACGCAGATACTCCTCAACACTCATTGAGCACAGCCTGTCACGAAGCTTTCTGAATGAATCACGGTACTTTGTCCTTGAATTCTTGACAAGCTCCTTCATATCAGGGTCAACGCCGCTTCCACGCTTTCTGCTAAGATCTGTGAACTGTATTCTTGCGGCAGTCTCCATCCACTGCGATATGCTCTCTGTATTAAGCAGCATATCCATGCCTTCAAGGTCCGATAATATGTTATCAGTGTACATATCAGGCCCCGCAACATCTTTACATATGTCAAGAAGTCGTCTGAACTTTTCACGGCTTCCCTTAATATATTTTGTGACATAATTAAACAGATACTGTGCCGGAAGCGATTCATTGAACTCATCCACAGTTGTCGCACTTCCCGTGTCGATGCAGCTTTGCAGCCATTCGTGAGGCCATGGGTAGCTTCTGGCATAATTATATATTTTGTTAATAAGGTCTTCTATTGCCTTGTCGCTCTTTTTTCCTGAATATGCATTGACAAGAGCATAAAAATCCTCGTTGCCGTCGGCATAATGTTTTTCAAGCAGTTGTGCCATCACATCAGCCTTAATAAGTTCAAGCTCCCCCTGGTCTGCTATTCTGAATCCCGGGTCAATATCAAGATTCATATAATTATTACGCAGTATATTAAGGCAGAAGCTGTCTATTGTAGTTATCTGCGCCATATGTATCATCGCAAGCTGTCTCTGGAGATTCCTGTCAGAAGGATTCTCCTCAATCATACTCTCAAGTGCAGCACCTATACGCTCGCGCATCTGTGCCGCAGCTGCGTTGGTAAACGTTACGACCACAAGCCGCTCTATATCCACATGTTTATCAGGGTCCGTTATCATGCGTATTATTCTCTCAACAAGGACTGCCGTCTTGCCGGAGCCTGCTGCCGCTGAGACAAGAATATTTTTATTATGAAGTTCAATTGCCCTCTTCTGTTGTGCTGTCCAATTCCTTGCCATCAGCTGTCTCCTCCTGTTCACGATCCATATAAAGACGTTCCCATACTTCATTATCCTTAAGATGTCTTACTCTTCTGTATGAATTTCCCGGAATATCACTGTAAAAGCCACAAACAGACCTGTATGGGCAATACTCGCAGGAATCACTTCCGCTGTCTGCAACAGGATTAATATATGCATTTCCGTTAAGCATATTATCCGTCATCAGGTCCATAGTATCCGTAAGGTGCTCTGACAGTCTTGCAAACTGTCCTGCCGTAATATTCTTATCACCTTTTATCGAATCCGCACTGCTTCCCATCAGTTCCTGTGGCATCTGTCCGTTGACAATGCCATCATATGAAAGCTGTGCAAGAATCTTCTTTTCTACCTTCTCCCGGCTGTCCTGCCTGTCTACTATCGGATCATCAACCACATAGTAGAATGCTCCTGCCGGCACTATATTCTTTCCCGGATGCAGCTTTTTTTCATGCTCTATTGCCGCAATCATATATGTCATCAGCTGTATCTTGAGTCCATAGTATGTCTTATAAAGTGAAAATTTTTCACTTCCCGTCTTGTAGTCAATTATCTTTATGTATATATTGTCGTTGTCCTCGCAGACGTCTATCCTGTCTATGCTTCCGACCAGTTCAACCTTTCTTTTGTTAACAGATTCATTCATTGGCAGGGAGAATCTGACCTCAAAGCTCTCCGGAACAAACTGCTCCTGTTCAAGCTGCTTGCCGATTGCCCATACAGTTCTCTGTGTGAGCTCCTTAACCTTCTCTATCATATACTCATTGCGGCTGCTGTCCTTAAATATTGCATTGCCGTATTCTGCAGCAACTGTGTCAACCACTCTGCTGACTATCTCATGGCGCTGTTCATCTCCCATATCCGCGAAGCTCATACCGCTCCGTATCACTTCTGACGATATACATTCCATCGACTTGTGCAGAATCGAACCCGCATCGCTTGCATTTATCGTATATACGTCACGTTCATCAAGTCCAAGTCCATACCTCAGGAAATGTGCAAATTCACACGAAGCAAACTGTTCAAGTCTTGTAACACTCTCCCTTACATCAGCTCCATATACCGCATCGGCAGCAGCCTGTGCAAGATTAATCTGCGAATCTTTTATATTCCATTCCTTACCGGCTTTCGGAATTGTAAGCCACATATCGTTATTCATATCTTCACATGTACGCATTGAAAGCTTAGGATAAAGCTTATACATTGTTCTTACAAAATATGACGGGCGGCGCTCCCTTGCATCAATCCCTCTCGCCGCATATGTAAGATACAGCTTCCATGAAGGCTTGGTAAGGTTCATATAAAGATAAAATCTCTCAATAAATGCTTTCTTCCTGGCATCCGGTGACAGCGTGACGGAAACATTCTCGAGGATATATCTGTCAAGCTCTGACAATATTCCTTTATTCTCACTCTTCTTTGGTACTATGCCGTCATTAACTCCCGCAAAGAAAAGAACCTTTATATTATCAAGTCTTGTTCTTTGCATATCACCGATAAGAACACAGTCAGCCGTAGGCGGAATAAGACCTACCTTAATCTCTTCAAGCCCCGAGTCCAGAAGTCTGGCGAACTCTTTTCTCTTAATCTTCTCTTCACCAAGCAGGCTGTATATCTCGTCAAATAATGCCATTACCTTGGGATATATCTGCCTGTACTGTGATGCAAGTGCACTCTCTTCATTAAGCTCAAGCCGGTCCGCCAGTTCGTTCATCTTATGCTCAATATCTGCTGCCGCTACGAACTCATACAGAGCTTCCAGAAGCTTGCCAACGCTTACTGTTGTTCCTGATGCCGCCATATATGCACTGTCAAGCGGTTCAAGTATCTTAACAGTCCTGTAACGCAATTCATTAAGCTGCGTAAGGTCTGCCTTTTCCCTGTTTTTCTTTATATAATTGCGGTCCCACTGGCTGTACCAGCGTTTTCTGCCGCGTATACCAAGTGCAAGGCAGTAATTCTCGAGCAAATCCGTCTCATTTGACGTAATTGCAGTTATGCCGCTTCTTAAGAACCGGAACACGCTCTCATACGAATATCCACTCTCTATTACTGCTATTCCGCTTCTCATAAACTCTATCATCGGGTTATTCATGATATTTCTCTTATAGTCAACAAATGCCGGAATATCATTCTGTTCAAATATGTTGGCAGCAAGCATGCCATATGTCTCTATATCAGCAGATACCACAGCAATATCCCTGTATCTTATGCCCTGTTCTCTCGTAAGCCTGAGAATCTCCGCCGCAATAAACTGAATCTCCTCCTTAGGCGTGAGTCCGCAGTATATCTCTATATTCTCAGGTTCATCCCTGTATACACGTCCATTATACCTGAACATATTCTGCTCAAGAAATGCCAGCTCCGGTGCCCCGTCAAATCTGTATGTATGTTCACACAGTGTATATGGTGCAACTCCTACATGATTCTCATCAGCTATTCTTAACAGTGACGATATCGTCTCCTTACTCATCGCAAATAATGATTCCGGGCCATCCTGAACATTAATATGCTCATTGCTGTCTATCGTCACTGTAACGTAGACTTCCGCTGCTGTCTCAAGCAGCCTTGCAAGAAGGCCGTACTGTACGGGCGTAAATCCGGTAAAGCCGTCTATCGCTATCACACTGCCTTTGATAAGTTCCGATTCATGCACATGCTGCGCAAGTAACGAAAGAAGGCTCTCAGACGTTATGTAATCACGCTCTGTATACTCCATAAATGCACGGTATACAACCTCTATATCCGTAAGTTTGTCCGCCAGTGCTCCATTTCCTGCAACTTCCGTTATTATCTGCGGCATATCATCAGGTGTAATTGCATATTGCAGAAGTTCCGATATAACAGACTTCACCTCTGATACAAATCCCGTCTTATCAAGATTACCTGCAAATGCTCCGAGTTCCTTCCGGTGGTCCTCCATAACTTTGCGTATTATCAGATTCTTGCCGGTATCATCAAGTATGGTCTGCCCTTCAAGTCCAAGCTCCGCAAATACACGGCTTGCAAGTCTCTGAAAGCTCAATATATCCGTTCGGATTATCGAATGTCCGGGATGAAGCTGCACAAGCTTCTTCTGTGTAGCCATTGTATACTGCTCAGGTACAATAACAAGAAAATTCCTATCCTTCTGTTCTCCTGAAGCCTTTATTATGCTTTTATATAACAACTCTGACTTTCCGCTTCCGGAAGAGCCGAGAATAAAATGTAGTGACATGTATATACCTCCAAGGGTGTGGCAGCAGGTGTTGTGGCAAAGCCGCTTCCGCTGCATGCAGCTCGCAACGGTACTAAGCGGCTAAAAGACAGCCGCTAAGTGCCGGCGGCTGCATAAGC
>CAMBEF010000078.1 GCA_945865495.1 uncultured Bacteroides sp.
GGCCAAGAGGTCATATGCCAACAGATTACTTGTCGTCTACATTTTGGAGAATGGAACGGATACCAACCGTCTGGGGGTATCTGTGAGTAAGAAGGTCGGGAATAGTATCGTCCGACACCGTCTGGCAAGACTAATAAGAGAGAGCTACAGGCTTCATGCAGATGAGGTCAGGGAAGGCTTTGATATTATCGTGGTAGCCAGAGCAGGTTTAAAAAATAAAGATTATTTTGAAACTGAAAGTGCACTTCTGCACTTATTAAAAATGCATAAGCTCATTAACAAATAGATGGTCAGGCGAATTCTAATTAAAGCAATAAAATTTTATCAGAAATATCTGTCTCCGCTTAAGAAGCACAGCTACTGTATATATATACCTACATGCAGTCAGTATGCCGTTCAGGCTCTTGAAAAATATGGAGCCGTTAAGGGGAGTTTTCTTGCTGTAAAGAGAATTTTGCGCTGTAATCCGTTTGCAAAGGGTGGATTTGACCCGCTAAGATAAACAGAATGAGTTAAGCATTATGGAGGATTTATGGCAATACTTACACAGAGCACTACATTTATAATAGGACCGGTAGCTAAGCTTCTTGGTTATATTATGAACTGGCTGTTTTTGGGACTTGATGCAATAGGAATACCTAACATCGGTCTTGCAATCATTATTTTTACATTTGTAACCAAGCTTCTTATGATGCCGCTTACAATTAAGCAGATGAAGTTCACTAAGCTGTCATCGGTAATGCAGCCGGAGCTTCAGGCAATTCAGAAAAAGTATAAGAATGCTAAGGATCAGAATGAGATGCTTAAGATGCAGGAGGAGACCAAGGCAGTATATGCCAAGTACGGTACTTCACCTACAGGCGGATGCGCACAGCTTCTCATACAGATGCCTATTCTTTTTGCTTTGTATAGGATTATTCAGAATATTCCTGCATACGTTCCGAAGATTAAGCTGCTTTTCACAGCAATGCTTTCAAGTGACAACGGAATTATGTCAGTTGCAGGATATCAGGATATCTTAAGCAGCAACTTTACTCAGTTTGCTAATAAGGATCTGACGAATATGAACAGCATTATTGATGTGCTCAACGTATTCTCAACGGATAACTGGAATAAGCTTATTGAGCTTTTCCCTGCACAGGCAGAGATTATAACACATAACCTTAATGAGTTTAATCATATGAACTCATTCCTTACTATTAACATGTCACAGAATCCGGGACTTACATTAGGTCTTCCAATTTTGATTCCTATACTTGCAGGTGTTACACAGTATCTCAGTGTAAGAATGATGCAGGCACAGAATCCGACAACAGGCAATGATGAGGATAACCCGGCTGCAGCATCAATGAAGATGATGAACACTGTAATGCCTATTATGTCTGCAGTAATGGCAATATCACTTCCTGCAGGTCTTGGCCTCTACTGGTCAGCAACAGCAGTATTCCAGATTCTTCAGCAGTTCATCATTAACAAGTACTTCGATAAGAAGGGGGTTGATGAGATAGTTAAGGAAAATGTCGAGAAGATTAATAAGAAGAGAGCAAAACAGGGTCTTCCGGAGCAGAAGATTACTAATAATGCAAAGATGTCTACCAAGTCAATAGCTTCATCACAGGAGAAGTTAGAACAGGCCAAGGCTAAGAAAGAAGCCAATGATAAGAAGATTAAGGAGATACTTGATTCTACAGAGTATTACAAGTCTTCATCAGCTAATCCGGGAAGCCTCTCAGCTAAGGCTAATATGGTGTCTAAGTACAACGAAAAGAATGAGAAGCACAATAAGTAGGAGGAATAAGTAATGGCAAATGTTATTGAGATTACCGGTAAGTCGGTAGAAGACGCATTTATGAATGCAATTGTTGAGCTTGAAACAACAAGTGATAACATTGGTTATGACGTAATAGATAAGGGAAGTAACGGAATTCTTGGCTTTGGAAGCCGCCCTGCTAAGATTAAGGCATGGGTTAAGTCTGAAGTTGAGGCCGAGAAGAAGGCAGAGGAGGAAAAAGCTGCTGAAGTTTCAAAGACATCAGAGACAGTTTCTTCTAATTCTATTTCAGATAAGACAGAAGTTAAGAGTACAGAAGCTGCAGCGCCTGCAGCTAATTCTGCTAAGGCGGATGTAAATTCGGATAACAGTGCAGAAGCTTCTTCTGAGCCACACAAGAAGATGGTAATTACATGTGATGTTGATAAAGTAATACGTGATTTCCTTGATAATATGTTCAAGGCAATGGACATGGATGTTAATATTGACATTAAGATTAATGAAGAAGAGGGCTGCGTTAATGTAGAACTCAGTGGTGATGAGATGGGACTTCTTATCGGTAAGAGAGGTCAGACACTTGATTCAATACAGTATCTTGTAAGTCTTGTTGTTAATAAAGAGAATGAGAAGTACATGCGTGTCAAGGTTGATACAGAGGATTACCGCAAGAGAAGAAAAGAGACACTCGAATCACTTGCCAAGAATATTGCTTATAAGGTTAAGCGTTCTAAGAGACCTGTATCTCTTGAGCCAATGAATCCTTACGAGAGACGTATTATTCATTCGGCACTTCAGAATGATAAGTTCGTAGCAACGAGAAGTGAGGGCGAGGAGCCATTCAGACATGTAATAGTATATCTTAATAATGATTACCGTTCAGGTGGACGTGATAATTATAAGAAGGATTACGGCAGAAACTAATTCAGGTCCGGACTTAAGAATCATGTTGGGCATACAGTGTTCGGAGCACTGTATGCCTGTTTTAATATAGGAATATTTTTAGCAGTAATATATAAGTAGTATATAAGTAATATATAAATGTATGGAGGTGCGCATGTTTACAACAGATACTATAGCAGCCATATCCACAGGAACGATGGGAAGCGGCGGCATAGGAATAATCAGGATAAGCGGAGATGAGGCAATAGAGGTCGCAGACAGACTTTTTAGGAGCGTCTCCGGCAAAAAACTTGCAGACTGTGCAAGCCATACAATACATTACGGAACAATAGTTAAGGACGGAAAGGTGCTTGACGAGGTTCTGGTATCTGTAATGAAAGCGCCTAATACATACACACGCGAGGACATAGCCGAGATTAACTGTCACGGTGGAATACTTGTAACAAGGAAAATTCTTGATGCGGTAATAGATGCGGGGGCAAGACCGGCTGAACCGGGAGAATTTACCAAGAGGGCATTTCTTAACGGAAGAATAGACTTAACACAGGCGGAGTCAGTAATTGATATCATTAACTCGCAGAACGAATATGCACTGTCATCCTCTGTAATGCAGCTTCGTGGAAAACTTTCAGAAGAAATTACGCAGATAAGAGAGATAATTCTCGACAATACAGCATTTATCGAGGCTGCGCTTGATGATCCGGAGCATTATGAGCTTGACGGATATGAGGATAAGTTAACTAAAGATGTGGATAAGTGTGTGGATAAGTTGGTTTCTTTGTTGAAAACTTCTGATAACGGACGCATTTTAAAGGATGGAATAAGAACCGTAATATTAGGTAAGACCAACGCAGGTAAGTCGAGTCTGCTTAATGCACTTGCAGGTGAGGACAGAGCAATAGTCACGGATATTGCCGGAACAACGAGAGATACGCTTGAGGAATCCATAAGTCTTGACGGCGTTATTCTTAATCTTACCGATACGGCAGGAATACGTGACACAGAGGATATTGTTGAAAAAATAGGTATCGAGAAGGCAATGAAATGTGCCGAAAATGCTGACCTTATAATATATGTTGCCGATGCGACACGCGAGTTTGATGATAATGATAAGAAGATACTTGATTTTGTGAGGGACAGGCATGTTATTGTGCTTCTTAACAAGACAGATATTGAAAATGTTATCTCTGTTGAGCAGATGAAGAAATATACCGATTTTCCGGTGCTTGCCATATCCGCAAGGGAGCAGACCGGAATACGTGAGCTTTCGGAGACAATAAGGAAGATGTTTTTCGCGGGACAGATAAGCAATAATGACCAGATTTACATTACCAATGCAAGGCATAAAAATATGTTGAAAGAATCAATAAACAGTCTTAAACTTGTAAAAGAGAGCATAGAGAACGGAATGCCTGAGGACTGTTATACAATAGATCTGCTTAATGCATATGAGAGTCTTGGTAAAATAATAGGACAGTCTGTCGAGGATGATCTTGTTAACCAGATATTCAGCAAATTCTGTATGGGCAAATAAAAATATTTATAAAGATATTTATAAAGAGGGATAACCTGATGAAAAATGTAGAAGAAAGTTATGACGTTGTAGTGGTCGGAGCCGGACATGCCGGCTGTGAGGCAGCATTGGCATGCGCACGTCTCGGACTTGAAACAATATGCTTTACGGTAAGCATTGAGAGTATAGCGCTTATGCCTTGTAATCCTAATATAGGCGGAAGCTCGAAGGGGCATCTGGTAAGAGAGATTGATGCGCTTGGCGGCGAGATGGGTAAAAACATAGATGCAACATTTATCCAGTCCAAGATGCTTAATGCATCAAAGGGACCTGCCGTACACTCATTGCGTGCACAGGCTGATAAGCAGGATTACAGCAGAAGAATGCGTATGGTTATGGAGAATACGGAGCATCTTCATATAAGGCAGGCAGAGGTAAGTGAGCTTATAGTAAATGACGGCAGAGTTCAGGGCGTTAAGACATACTCAGGAGCGGTATACCATGCAAAAGCCGTTATACTTTGTACGGGAACATATCTTAAGGCACGCTGTATATATGGCGATGTGAGCAACTATACAGGTCCTAACGGACTTCAGGCAGCTAATCACCTTACAGAATCACTTATTGCAAATGGAATAAGCGTGAGAAGATTCAAGACGGGAACTCCTGCAAGAGTTGATAAGCGTTCTATTGACTTTTCAAAGATGGCAGAGCAGAAGGGTGATGAAAAAATCGTTCCATTTTCATTTACAACCAATCCGGAGGATATCCAGAAAGAACAGGTTTCATGCTGGCTGACATATACCAATGAGAAGACACATGAGATTATAAGAGCCAATCTTGACAGGTCACCTCTTTATTCAGGCGTAATACACGGCACAGGGCCAAGATACTGCCCTTCAATTGAAGATAAGGTTGTAAGATTTGCTGATAAAGAAAGACATCAGGTATTTATCGAGCCAGAGGGCAATTACACTAACGAGATGTATCTTGGAGGAATGTCAAGTTCACTTCCTGAAGATGTCCAGTATGAGATGTACCGCACAGTTCCCGGTCTTGAAAATGTCCGTATCGTGCGTAATGCATATGCAATAGAATATGACTGTATAGATCCTGTACAGCTTAAGCTTTCACTTGAATTCAAGAATATAGAAGGTCTGTTTGCAGGTGGACAGTTCAACGGAAGCTCAGGCTACGAGGAGGCTGCGTCACAGGGAATTATCGCGGGAATTAACGCAGCAATGAAGGTGCTCGGTAAGTCACCGCTTATACTGAAGCGTTCGGAAAGTTACATAGGGGTTCTTATTGATGACCTTGTAACAAAGGAGAATACAGAGCCTTACAGAATGATGACTTCAAGGGCTGAATACAGGCTTCTTCTTCGTCAGGATAATGCAGACCTAAGGCTTACACATTATGGATATGAGATAGGTCTTATTGACGAGAAGAGAATGAATTACGTTAAGTATAAGGAACAGGCTATAAATGAGGAGATAGAGAGGCTTAATAATACATTTGTGGGGACATCACAGAATGTGCAGGAGCTTCTTGAAAGTAAGAACAGCACACTTCTTACTAACGGAGTAACACTTGCTGACCTTGTAAGAAGGCCTGAGCTTTCATATGATGACATTGAGCCGATTGATAAAGACAGACCTGAACTTAGCGAAGATATCAGAGAACAGGTTAATATTAATATAAAGTATGCCGGATACATTGAGCGTCAGCGCAGGCAGGTAGAGCATTTTAAAAAGCTTGAGAATAAGAAAATTCAGTCTGATATAGATTATAAGGCAATAAGCGGTCTAAGAAGCGAAGCAGTGCAGAAGCTTGATAAATTCAGACCGCTCAATGTAGGACAGGCGCAGAGAATATCGGGAGTATCACCGGCTGATATCTCGGTACTGCTTGTGTATATGGATAGTATGAAAAGCGTGAAAAATCAGCCTGATGACTGATTTTTACACGCAGGATTTGTGCTTTTGCACAAACCTGATATGCGCAAAAGGCAGCGCAGGAATGGAGATTAGTATGGATTTTACGAATGCTCTTAATGCAATTAACGTAGAGCTTGACAGTTCCAAGGAGGAAGCACTTCAAAGCTATTATGAGCTTCTTGTGGAATGGAATAAGGTTATGAATCTTACGGCGATTACTGAAAAGGATGATGTGTATGTTAAGCATTTCCTTGACAGTCTTGCTGTTAAGACAGTATTCGATGATAAAGAATATGCAGGGCAGCTTCCTGATATCAATACGGCAATTAAGCTTATTGATATTGGTACAGGTGCGGGATTCCCGGGAATCCCGCTTAAGATAGCATTTCCTAATGTAAAGGTTACGCTTCTTGATTCACTGAATAAGAGAATTAAGTTCCTTAATGAGGTTATATCAAATGTCGGACTTAATGATATAGAGGCAATTCATGGAAGAGCAGAGGACTATGCAAGAGAATCTGCTTACAGGGAATGCTATGATCTGTGCGTGTCCAGGGCGGTTGCCAATCTTTCAACGCTTGCGGAATACTGTCTGCCGTACGTTAAAGCGAGAGGATATTTTATCTCTTACAAATCAGGTGATATTGATGATGAGCTAAAGGCAGCATCACATGCACTTAAGCTTCTTGGTGCAAAGACGATTGGTGTTAAGAAGCTCACACTTCCGGGTACAGATATAGAGCGTTCTTTTGTTATAATCAAAAAAATGGCTCACACAGATAAGAAGTATCCTCGCAAAGCAGGACTTCCATCAAGTAAGCCATTGTAAATTTATAAAAATATTCTGAGCTGATTGATAAAGCGCGCCGGACGTTCAAGCTGCGGCAGATGTCTGGAGCGCGGTATCACAGCACTTTCTATGACCGGATTGGTCTCTATGTACTCTTCTATTGTATGTTCCATATTAACTGCATTATCCCCGGCAATTATAAAGATACTGTTATTGATTGCTGCAAGGGCTTTATTTATATTGACAGATGTGTAATGACATCTTGTACTTGCATAAAGGTGTCTCGCACCAAATCCGCCAAGATGGGCTGTCTCATGGAGTGCATTAATAACAGAAGCAGAGGCTTTGCTGTAGAAAAGCCTGTTCTGGCAAAGTTCAGTTATTGCATTCTTTGAAACTGACATATTATAAATAGAATTGCCTATTATGGCTGTGTTAAGCAGTTTCCTGAATATGTTCATTCTTTTACCGGGAATTTGTGAACAACTTTCAAAATTCTCCGGATTAATGAGGATAAGTTTGTTGAAAAGAGTATCGTTATTATGGCACGCCATTATTACAATAGGTGCACTGTCACCGGTTACAATTACATCAGTGCGTCTGCCGATAACATTTTTAATGAAATCTTCAATAAGCTGCACATACAGATATGCTGTATAAGTAATCGATGGCTTGGATGAATAGCCGCAGCCGATAAGGTCTATGGCATATACGGTATGATCTTTGGCAAGTTCATCAAAGACTTTGTTCCATTCGTAGGCTCCTGATACCGGCGTAAGATCATGAATCAGAAGAAGAGGTGTTCCGCTTCCTTTTACACGATATGATATATCACCAAATCTCCAGTTGTATATCTGTCTGTCATTAGTCTGTGTAACTTCAAAAGATACTGAGGTTGAGAATATTACACGGTTAATAAGATATGTTATAAATGCTGCACTTCCGGTTATTCCTGCAGCAATGCCAAATTTGTGCCACTTATTCATTATATCTCCATTCCTAAATAAATATATACATTATTTGCTTTATCTATTATTATAATATATGGGAGTAAGAATAAAAAGCTTTAAATTTGCACAAAAATGCGATATAATATATAAAATATGTAAGTATATGAGCGGATTATTACAGATTTAATGAATATGGGGATATCTATGAATAAGATAAAGGAATTCCTTACTACCGAAAAGAACAATCTGAAAGTAGAAAGAAAAGAAAAAGAAAGCAACATATACAGATGTGAACTCAATATCGCATCTATTGATGATGCAATCAAAAAGCTTGAACTACAGGTTGATAATACTATTAATGTCTTTAAGCCGGCAGATAAGAATGAATCTGATGAGATGCGTGAGATAAGGTTACTTAAAGAGCGAAGAGAGAGCCTGCAAAAAGACATTGATGTTATGAAAAAAAGAGTTGTAATCATTGATAACAGACTTGATAAGATTGGTGAAGTTGATAAAGAAGTTCCTTTATATGATGTAAACGGATATAAGATGCTTTCAATCAGAGAGAGTGAACGTCAGAGAATAGCGCGCGACATACATGATTCTGTTGTTCAGAAGATGACTGCACTTATTCACAAGTCTGAATTTGTTCAGATGGTAATGGATTCCGATCCGCAACGTGCAAAGCTTGAACTTGAAGTTATTAATAAGACTATGAGAGAGTGCATCGATGAACTTCGTGATATTATCTATGATTTGCGGCCAATGGCACTTGATGATGTAGGCTTTAAGACAACGTTAAGCAGATATATTAATCAGTGTGATTCACAGACAGATATGAATATTAATATAGATATGGAAGACCTTGATGAAAGCTTTGTTGATGATGTAATCGGATTGTCGGTATTTAGAATAATACAGGAACTGACAAGTAACTCGATAAAGTATTCCGAAGGCAATAATATTAATATATCTGTTTCTTCAGATAATAATGAGATTGTTATTAATCACAAAGATGATGGTAAAGGCTATGATGATGATGCCGTCAACAGAGATAACCGGGAAAAGCATAATTCGGGATTCGGACTCGCAATTATAAAAGAACGTGTTAAACTTCTCAACGGAGTAATTGACTGCAGTCATGACAGTGGAACATGCAATATAATCAGAATACCATGTGTCTCACATACGGAGGAAGAAAGTAATGAATGATAACAAACCAATTCGAATACTTATTGCTGATGATCATGCAATGATTCGTGAGGGTCTCAAACAGATACTTGAACTTGAAGGCGATATTGAGATTGTAGGTGAGGCAAGTGACGGATATGAATGTCTTAATCTTATAAACAAGCTTAATCCGGAAATAGTTCTTCTCGATATCAATATGCCTAATCTGGATGGTATACAGGTACTTAATATTATGAAACAGCAACAGCTTACTAATAAGGTAATAGTTCTTACTATTCACAAAGAAATTGATTATCTTATTAAGGTGTTTGATATAGGCTGTGACGGATATGTACTTAAAGATTCGGATTCGGCAACTTTACGCAAGGCAATTACAGCAGTTCATATGGGAGAAGGATATGTTGAACCTTCACTTACACCATTGCTTAATTCAAGCCTTGTTGAGCGTGATATAATGACAGGTAAGGTTAATGATCTTACTAAGAGAGAACTTCAGGTACTTAAGCTTATTGCTAACGGTATGTTTAATAGAGAAATAGCAGTGCAGCTTAAGATAAGTGAGCGTACTGTTAAGAATCATATATCTAATATATTCCGTAAGATTAATGTATCGGACAGAACGCAGGCTGCGGTATTTGCAATTAAGAATAAGATTGTAGATATTAAATGATAATCTCAATATTAACTAATATAGATAATTTATATATGACCGCTTAAAATGTTTCATGTGAAAATGTTTCACGTGAAACATTTTTTTAGTTCTTGT